>JBOHRW010000149.1:0-4873 GCA_050732935.1 Gemmatimonadota bacterium | reverse complement strand
CTGACCGAAAGGAGAATCAGCATGCAAGGAATGAACGCGATGGACGGCATGATGGGCGGCTGGGGGCCGGTCTGGATGGTCGTGTGGATCCTGATTCTGCTCGTCGTTCTGGGTCTCGCGATCTACGGCCTGGTCCGACTGTTCCGGGACCTGGGAACACGTCGGCGAGGCAGGGGCGATGGGGGTGGAGCGTGACGCCCGGAAACAGGTTCTCCTGCCATTTCGTTGATTTTCATCCATTATAGACTACTTTCCTGGCTATGATTGAAAAGGAGTTCCGACAAGAGCGCTGGGTAGGGGTCGAGGAGGTCGCCGCCCATCTGGGGGTGACCAAGGACTCCGTGTATCGCTGGGTCGAGTCGAAGGGGTTGCCCGCCCACCGGTTGGGAAGGCTCTTCCGCTTCCGCCTCTCCGAGATCGACTCCTGGGTCGGGGGAAACCGGGGAGGCATGCCCGATTCCTCCCCGGAGGGCGACGCACGGGTCCGGGCGGCGATCGGGGAGATGGTGCGGCGGATCGTGGAGCGGTTCCACCCTCAGCGGATCGTTCTCTTCGGGTCCTACGCCCGCGGCGGGGCGGGGCCGGACAGCGACGTGGACCTGCTCGTCATCATGCCTCTCGAGCGATCCAAGCGGGATGTGCAGGTCGAGATCCGGCTCGCGCTGCACGACGTCCGCGTGCCGAAGGACATCCTCGTCGCGACGCCCGAGGAGGTGAGACGCAATCGGGACGTCGTCGGGTCGGTCCTGTACACGGCCCTGCGGGAAGGGACGACCCTCCATGAGCGCGTCGCCTGAGGCGCACCGTATCGCGCGGCAGTGGGTCGAGAAGGCGGAGAATGACCTGCTCACGGCCGAACACACCCTCACGCTGGAAGAGGCGTGCCCGGCGGACGCCACCTGCTTTCATGCCCAGCAGTGCGTCGAGAAGTATCTGAAGGCGGTTCTAATCCTCCACGGGGTCGCCCATCCACGAACCCATGACGTCGCGCAGCTGGTCGCACTGCTGCCGGAGCCCTCGGCGGCAGGCCTCGAGCCCCAAGAGCAGGAACGGTTGACCGACTACGCTACGGTCACCCGCTATCCGGGCGATTACGAGCCGATCGTTGTCGAGGAAGCCAGGGTCGCCGTGGAGATCGCGCGTAGGGCGCGCGTCTGTCTCTGCGGGATCCTTCCGCCTGACCTTTCGCCACCGGGCTTTCTGACCGAACCATGAAGACGGGGGCCCTTTTATAGGTGCTCTTTCGGGTTCCGGTGGGCCAGTTTGACGGAGGTAGCGTCGCGTACGCCGTTCTGGGTTGGCACTCCGGCCGAGCCAGTGCCTGAGCGCTGGTCGCACATGGTCGCCACCGGGCCCCTCTGGTCCTCCCTCTCCGGTCCAAGATCCACTGCCGTCAGTGCGGCCACTTCCAGTCCCGGATCTCGGGCGGATCGTCCCCGTGGATGGCGATGTACTCCCGGTGGTCGATGAGCCTGCCTTCGATCTCCTGCTTCGCGTGCGCCGCGCCGCTGCGAAGCCCGGGAACCCGGTCGATCACGTCCGAAACCAGGTGCCAGCGATCGAGGTCGTTCCTTACCGCCATGTCGAAGGGTGTGGTCGTCGTTCCCTCCTCCTTGTAACCCCGCACATGCAGATTGGCGTGGTTCGTCCGGCGGTACGTCAGCCGGTGGATCAACCACGGATAACCATGGAAGGCGAAGATGATCGGCTTGTCGGTCGTGAACATCGCGTCGAAGTCGGCGTCCGAAAGCCCGTGGGGATGCTCGCTGGGCGGCTGGAGACGCATGAGGTCGACGACGTTGATCACGCGGACCCTCAGGTCCGGGAACCACTCGCGCAGCTGGCTGGTCGCGGCCAGCGTCTCCAGCGTGGGGACGTCCCCGCAGCAGGCCAGAACCACATCAGGCTCGCCGCCCCCGTCGTGGCTCGCCCACTCCCAGACTCCGAGGCCGGCGGCGCAATGCCGGATCGCGGCATCCATGTCGAGGAATTGGAGCGCCCGCTGCTTTCCGGCCACGATCACGTTCACGTAGTTCCGGCTGCGCAGGCAGTGGTCGGCCACACTGAGGAGGCTGTTGGCGTCGGGCGGTAGATAGACCCGGATCACCGCCGCCTTCTTGTTCACGACCAGATCGATGAACCCGGGATCCTGATGCGAGAACCCGTTGTGGTCCTGCCGCCAGACATGCGAGGTGAGCAGGTAGTTGAGCGAGGCGATCGGGCGACGCCATGGGATCTCCTCGGCGACCTTCAGCCACTTGGCGTGCTGGTTGAACATCGAATCCACGATGTGGACGAAGGCCTCGTAGGTCGAGAAGAAACCGTGTCGACCGGTGAGCAGGTACCCTTCGAGCCACCCCTGGCAGGCGTGCTCGCTCAGGATCTCCATCACCCGTCCATCCGGGGAGAGATGGGCGGATTCGTCCTGGTCGCCTCGGCTACGAGTCCCCCGTCAACTACGAGAGGAGGTGGCTGGCCCCGGTCTGAAAACCACAGCGCTCACCCGTCCACGAAAGCGGGTCAAGTCCAAAGATACGTGACAGCCATCCAGGTGGCCCAAGGCCCACGTTCTGGCGCTAAACATGGATGCCTCCATCCAGAGTTTCTCGACGGGTCGATCAGAGGGATCATTGTACGGTGGGCCGAAGGATTTCCGCTGTCCGGAAATTCTCCCGGCCGGCTGTGGGAGTTTTGCCCCTGACTTTCGCTTTTCTCGTCCCTGAAGATCACCCCGCGCAGCAGGAGAGTTGCTCCACCTGCCGCGAGAAGGTCTGGGCGGCACACCTGAGCCCATCGACTTCGGTGAGGTAGCGGAAGAAGGTGTCGGCGACGTCCTCGATCGTGAGGCCGAGCTTGACCGCCAACACGCCCGTCTGGATCACTTCCCCCGCCTGGGGGGACAGGACGTGGACGCCGAGGATCCGCCCGTCGGTTTCGTGCGCCACGATCTTGACGAAACCGCGGGTGTCGCGGTTGACGAGCGCTCGCGGGACGTGTTCCAGGGGAAGCCGCTGAACGACGATGTCCGCCCCGCTGGCTCGCGCCTCCGCCTCGGTCCGCCCCACCGAGGCGACCTGGGGGTCGGTGAACGTCACGGCCGGCACCGCCGACAGGTCCAGGGACCGTTCCCCGTTGCCGAGGGCGTTCTCCGCCGCCAGGCCTCCCGCCTTGGCGGCGACGTAGACGAACTGCGGCAGCCCGGCGCCATCGCCAGCCCCGTAGACGTGGGACTGGCTCGTCTGGAGACGATCGTCGACGGCGATGAACCCACGGTCGTCGGTCTCGACGCCGGCCGCCTCCAGATCGAGAGCGCCAAGGTCCGGCCGCCTGCCGGTCGCGACGAGGAGGCGATCCCCGGTGAACTCCCGCTCCCCGCCGCCCGTGCCCGCCCGGACGCGGATCTCGACGCCGGCACGCGCGACCGACCGCACCTCGGTTCCCACGTGGATCTCGATCCCCTCGTCGGCCAGGCAGTTCGCGAGCTCTCGGCCCAGGTCGGCGTCCTCGTTCGGAACGAGGGTCGGGAGGGCCTCGAGGACGGTGACTCTCGTGCCCAGCCGGGCGTAGAGCTGGGCGAGCTCGGTCCCGACCGCGGAGCCTCCCACGACGATGAGGCGCTCGGGTAGATCGTCGACTTCCAGGGCCTCGGTGCTGGTCCAGTACGGCACGCGGTCGAGGCCCGGGATGGGTGGCGCCCACGGCTTCGCGCCCACGGCGAGGACGACCCGCTCCGCGGGGAGTTCTCGCCCCCCGCCGCCGTTCAGCCGAATCTCGACGCTTTCAGGATCCCGGAACCGCGCCTCGCCCTCCACGTACTCGATCGCCGGGTAGGCCGCCAGGACGTCCCCGTATTTCGTCTGCCGGAGCCGCTCCACGAGCTCCCGCTTCTGCCGGACGAGGCGGCCCACGTCGATCCGCCCGTCGTCGCGCGGCACCCCCTCGAAGGGATGATGCTGCCGGCTCCAGGCGATCTCGGCCGCCCGGATCAGGGCCTTCGAGGGGACGCACCCCACGTTGACGCACGTCCCGCCGATCGTGCCCCGCTCGAGCAGCGCCACCCGGGCCCCCAGCTCCGCGCCCCGGATCGCGGCCGCGAACGCCGCCGAGCCGCCACCGATGACCAGGAGATCATGCTGTACCACGGTTCATCCCTCCTTCGAGGCCATTTGTCCAACGCCGGACGAGCGCCCAGTTCCATGCCGAAGCCGCGACCAGGAGCGTCAGCCCGAGCCCGACCACGACTCCGGATAGCCAGAGACCGCCCAGAGTCAGGATGCCAGCGACCCAGCCGAGCCTCTCGGGGCCGGAGCCACCGTGCCGGCGGCGGTCCCGGCGGAGGGCCCACACGGTCACGCCCAGAAAGAGCACCAGAAGCGGGATCAGGATCAGGTCGTGGATCAGGAACCCCAGCCCGATCGCCGAGAGCGCGGCGAGGACGGGCGCCACCCCGAGGCAGCACAAAGCGGTGAATAGGCTCCCCACGGGGCCCCACTTGTCGGCGTGGATCATGGGAGGGCTCGGTCGGGTAGCGCGTCGGCCGGTCGCTGCCGTTCGGTCGCTTCGTGACCTTCGGTGCCGTGGCCGAGAAGGAACGGGACCAACCAGCGCCGATCCGCGGGATCGAGGAAATGCTCTACCACCAATCCCAGCGTCACGCCGAAGAAAACATGCGCCACCAGCGTGACCAGGAAGAGCTGCGGCCAGGCGTGGTTCACGCCGAACGGACCCAGCATCGGACCCATAGGAGGTCCCGTCATCATGCCCAGCTCGAGAACTAGGGCCCAGCCGGTTGCCCACAGGGCTGCGCTGCGGTAAGACCCGCGCCGGCCCCAGACGAACGCGTAGAACAGACCGAAGCTGGCCCCGTTCAGGT
>JBOHRW010000148.1:0-2063 GCA_050732935.1 Gemmatimonadota bacterium | reverse complement strand
AGTCGCATGGGCACGGGCAACGTCGCCCGCTACCCGCTGATCGACATGACCAACGCCGTGATCAGCAGGATGCTGCTGGGCGGCCCCGGGCCGGATGGGAGCGACCCCGAGTTCGATGGGACGGGCGGATGCCGGCGTCGGCGAGCGCGGCGCCGGCGGCAATCGTGACGCTCTCCCAGAGCTCCTCTGGATCGTGCTCGACCCAGCCGGGGCGCGGGAAGTACTGACGGATCTCTCGGTGGGCCGACCACGGGGACGCAAGTCGTCGTCGACCACGAGGCAGCTCGTCCCGGTCGTCCCCTGGTCGATGGCGAGGATCATCGGGCCCCGAGTGCCGCGGCCCGCGTGAGGATCTCCCCTACCCGCTTCTTCAGCTCGGGGCTCTCGAGGCCGCGCACGGTCACGGTCGTCCGCCGGCGCAGCACGTCCTCCGCCGTGCAGGCCCACTCGCTAACGCCGGCGTAGACGGCTTGCGCGACGAGGTCGGGGCCGCCGGGAGCGAGCGGCTTGAGGAGGTCAGGCTCCTCGTTGCCAGCCTCCAGCACCTCGGCCGCCAGGCTTCCGTACAGCCGGGCGAGGTGGTCTAGGACAGTAGTCGGGAGCGCTGGATAGCGGCGGGCGAGCAGAGCCGCGACGGCGATGGGAGAGGCCGCGCCGGGAAGGGGCCTCGGCCGGTGATCGATTCGGTGAAGACCGAGTTCGCCACGCAGCTCCGCGAGGACCGAGAGGGCGATGCGGCGGTAAGTCGTGAGCTTGCCGCCCGCCACGGTCAAGAGACCGCGGGGCCCACGCGCGAGCACGGTCTCGCGCCGCGCCGTCGCGGTCATGCCCGCCCCGAGCGGGAGGACGCGCACGCCGGCGAAGGCGAAGCGGACCCGCTCGCGACGAAGGAACCGATCATCGAGGGCGCCGCTCGCTTCGGCCATGATCTGGCGGAGGTCTTCCTCAGTTGCCTGCACATCGTCGGGCCTTCCCTCGAACGGCTCATCGGTCGTGCCGAGGAGGAGCATGCCCTCCCACGGGACGGCGAACGAGACGCGCACCTCGTCGAGCGGCACGGTCAGAGCCGCGTTCCAGGGCTGGGCCAGGGAGAGGAGGACGTGCGCCCCCTTGCTCAGCCGCACGCTCGTCCCGACCGCTGGGTCTTCGAGGCGGCGGACGGCGTCGACCCACGGGCCGGCCGCGTTCACGACGGCTCGCGTCGTCAGCATGAACTCATTGCGTTCCAGGCGGTCTCGAACGGTTGCGCCGGCGAGGCGCCCAGAGGCGGAGACGAGTTCGACGACCTCGGCGTAGTTGAGGACGACGGCTCCCGCCTCCACCGCTGCCCGCACGTTCGCGAGGCAAAGGCGGCTGTCGTTCGTCTGGGAGTCGACGTAGAGGCCGCTGGCCCTGAGGCCATCCGCGCGTAGGGGCGGTACGAGCGCCCGCGCGCGCTCGGGCGGGACGAGACGTGCGCCGCCGTCACGGAAGCCGGAGAGTGCGGCGTAAAGGACGAGGCCGGCCCGGACCGTCCGGGGTCGATAGGGGCCGCGTTCGTAGAGGGGAAGGAGGAACGGCTGGGCCCGTACAAGCTGCGGTGCGACGATCCGCCCGAGCGCAAGGCGCTCTCGGTGCGCCTCGTGCACGAGCCGGACGTCGCCAAGGCGGAGGTAACGGAGTCCGCCGTGGATCAGCTTCGACGAGGCGCTGGAGGTGTTCGAGCCGAAGTCGTCGCGCTCGACGAGAGCCACTGAGAGGCCGGCGCGAGCAGCCTCGCAGGCGATGCCCGAGCCGATTATCCCGCCGCCAACGACGAGAAGGTCGAACCGCCGGCGGGCGAGGCTCTCGCGGCGTGCCGCCCGGAGCGCTCCAGCGGGCGCGGGTTCACGCGCGCGCTCTCGGCCTCTTTGCGACCACACGGCCGGCGAGCTTCGATTCTCCTTGACGGCCAAGATCACGTGATGTATCCATGACACAACACGCGGGAGATGGAGTCTGAGCATGATCGTCGGCCGGCGCACGCCGCTCGAGGGAGAAGCCGCCACCGTGCGTCTCATCCCGGAATCTGTCGCGGCTGGGCG
>JBOHRW010000147.1:0-1828 GCA_050732935.1 Gemmatimonadota bacterium | reverse complement strand
GCTCGAGGAGGCCGAGGATGACCTGCTCGCCTTCTACGCCTTCCCCGCCGAGCACTGGCCGAAGCTCCGCTCGACGGATGAAAGTGTCAAGTGCCCAGCGGCGGCTCTCGGCGTAGAATCGGCGCGGGCGGGGGTGACCCCGGACCGAAGAGCGGGGCGAGGGGATGCAAGCCCCGCCGCGCAGGATTGCCGCTTGACGGCCTCAGAGCCGCTCCCCGGTGGCGGCACCCGCGCCCGTTTGCGGTCCTCTCTTCTGCCAGCGTTCGGTCAGCTTCGTGTAGGCGAGCTCGGCCTGCTCGCTGAGCGCCCGCTCGCGCGCGCGGACCTCTTTCAGATTGTAGGCGTAGCTCGAGCCGCGCTGGCCGCGGCGTGAGCGGGCGCCGGCTGCGAGCTCGAGCGCCCGCAGCTTCTGCGCGACAAGCGAGGGACGCGCGTAGGCGTAGTCCTCCCCGCTCGTGAGCAGGTGCCAGCAGAGGACGGCCAGCTTGCGTGCGGTCGCGACTGCCGCGACTTGCTCGCCGCGGCGGGCGCGGATGCGGAGGAAGAAGGCGCGGAGCGGGCCCGGCGTCTTCGCGCACGCCCAGGCGGCCTCGACCAGCATCCCGCGCGCCTGCGCCCGCCCCTGCTTGGAGATGCGACCGTGCCGAGCAGGCTGATTGCCGGACTGGCGCACGCGCGGATCGAGACCGAGGTAGCTGACGAGCCGGCGAGAGTCCGCAAAGCGGCTGATGTCGCCGATCGCGGCGACGAGCGAGAGCGCGACGGTGCGGTCGACGCCAGGGATCGTCAGCAGCCGCTTCGTGTCCTCGCTGGCAAGCCCGACCTGAGCGAGCTCACGCTCGACGAGGGCGAGCTCCTCGCCGGCGACGTCGAGCCGCCGCAGCGCCGAAGCGACGGCGATCTCCTCGTCGACGGGCAGCGGCTGCTCGGCCAGCCAGGCGCGGCCCTTCTTGCCGAAGAGGTCGGCGGCCGGGCAGCGCGGGAGCAGGTTACGGTGCAGGATCGCCTGCACCTGGTTCTTGAGCCGCGTCCGCTCGCGCACGATCCCGCTGCGGCGGGCGACCAGGCGTCGCAGCGCCTGCAGGTCCTCGTCCGGGCGCCAGATCCCGGGCAGGTAGCCGGCGGCGAGCAGTTCGGCGAGCACGCACGCGTCAACCTTGTCCGTCTTCACCTTCGCCTCGGCGATCGCCCGCGTGCGCAGCGGATTCGAGATGACGACGCGCGCCACATACTCGTCGAGCAGGCGCGCGATCGCGAAGGCGTTGACCGTCGCCTCGATCGCGACCTCGTCCGTCTTGGCGAGGCTCCGCGCAAACAGCCGCAGCGCCTCCGGCGTCGTCTCCACCCGCCCGCCCGCACGGACGCGGCCGTCCTCGATGATCGCTACCTCCGCAAACTCGCGATGGACATCCAAACCGATCGTCCGCATCGCCCAGTCACCGCCTTTCCGCTCGCAGTTGCCGATACGGGAGGCAGGTGGGCACCACGACACCTACGGATTCGCGCTCGCGGCGCATCCGGGCCAGTCGCAGGGGCGGCCATCTACTAACACGGGCTCTCAGTCCATCCAGCAAGAGCGGCCTGCCCATCCTGCGTAGCTCCCAACGCCCCTGTCCCGGAAGCTCGCAGCCTACCCGCCGAACGGCGGCCGGTCAGCCAGGCGTCGCGCCTTTCATACTGGATACCAACCCGCTCGAACGCGTCAACCGCGAGATCGGCCGCCGCACCGACGTCGTCGGCATCTTCCCCAACGACCGCGCCCTGATCCGGCTCGCCGCCAGCGTCGTGATCGAGCAAAACGACGAATGGCTCGTCGGTCGCCGCTACC
>JBOHRW010000146.1:0-1783 GCA_050732935.1 Gemmatimonadota bacterium | reverse complement strand
GGCGATCCCGAGGGCATAGCGGGCGACCGTCGAGTCGCCCGCCTGCAGGCTGCTCTCGGACCATGCCCGGATGCGCCTCAGGGTTTGATCCACTGTCCCCCAATCCCCCCGCTCGGCCGCCCGTGCGCTGATCACGAAGCCGAACTCGGGAACGAGCGGGAAGTCCTCGTGGGCGAAGATCCCCTCGAGGTTGGCGAGCGCGGCATCGACCCGGTCCGTCGGCACCGGATAGCCCCCCAGGTCGGCGGTATACAGCAAGACCGCAGGGAAGGCGGGCGGCAGGCCCTGCTCCTCCTCGAGCGCCGTGAGCACGGCCCCGATCCGGCCCGTACTCAGGCGGTTGAAACTCCAGAAGATGTGAGGGCCGGGGTCGGGTCCAGGTGAGCGTCGCGCGACAGCAAGAACCCGTCCCTGCTCCTCCAGAAGACTGGGGTGACCGAGGGTCTGAAGGGCAAGCGAGGTCAGGTTCATCGAGAACGTATCCACCGCAGACCAGCCCGCGCTCCTCGTGGCCGAATCTCCGAACGCGAGCGCGAGGGCCATGTTGAAGCGCCGCTCGGTATGACTCCCGGCGGCGAGCTTCGTATAGGCGGCGACCCGCTCCGCGGCCAACGCACTGTCGGCATGCTGCAGAAAGGCCGCCTCGATGTAGTGGATCCAGGCCGGGCCGAAGCGGGGATCCAGCTCGATCGCCTGGCCGAACGTGCGCTCGATCCCCTCCCTGGGCAGAAGCGCCTGCTCGCCGAAGTGGACGTACATCTCGCCGTCCATGTACCAGGCTTCGGGATCGTCCGGATAGCGCACGACCGCCATCTCCATGGGCTCGATGCCTTCCAGGGTGCCCCGGTGGAGAGCCAGGCCGGCCTGGACGAGCAGCGCCTCCCGTTCCGGCAGCCGGTCCGCGTAACGGGCGGCGCGCTCGAGCGCCTCTCCGGAGCGCGCGCTCGAAGCGGTCTCCGCCCAACCGTAGGCGATCCCTATCCGGTAGTAGGCAAGCGCGAACGTGGTGTCGGCCTGGACCGCCCGCTCGTAGGCGACGATCGCGGCGTCGAACTCGGACCGGCGGTAGAGCGCTTCCCCCTCCAGGTACGCCTTGAGGGCAGGGAGCGAGCTGGTCGTGACGCGCGCCAGGCTAACGTCGGGGAGATCCTCCTCGTCCTCCTCCAGAACGGCCTTGAGGACCTCGATCGAGAGCTGGTCGACCAGGGCGAACACGCTGTCGGCGGGTCCCTGTACCTGGCCGCTTCCCAGGCTGGCCCCGTCCCGGGTGTCGTAGACGTCGGCCGCCAGACGGACCTCGGGGCCCAGCGCCACCGCATCTCCGGCCAGCACGTAGCGGGCGCCGGCCCGCTGGCCGATCGCGATCTGGGTCGGCAGGTCGGGGGCCTGCTCCCCCGGCGCCAGCTCCTCCAGCCGGGCCAGGACCGTGCGGCTGTCGATCGTCCTGAGGCCCGCCGCGCCGTCCAGATTGGTCGACAGGAGGTCCATCATCCCCTCCCGCCACTCGGACAGCTCGGCGTCGTTGACGCGGAAGGGAAGCACGGCCAGTCCGATCCCCGCGCTCTCGGCGGTGGCGGTCGGAACGTCCAGCCCGGGGCCGCCCCGGAGGAGGAGGAAGGCGACGACCGCGGCCAGGATCACCAGCGCGGCCACTCCGGCAGCGATCGACTGGCGCGTCGTCAGCTCGGGGATCAGCCGCCCGGTGCGCCGCGTCGCGGCCACCCCTCCCGACGGGAGGTTCGCGAGGGCGTAGAGCCGCCACTCGTCGGGGACCCCCTTGAGC
>JBOHRW010000145.1:0-3300 GCA_050732935.1 Gemmatimonadota bacterium | reverse complement strand
GGACGGCACGATCCTCAACTCCCGCCAGCTTCAAGGCGCGGTGAATTTTGCAGTGTCGTCAGACGGGAACATGCTGGCTCTCATTCAACGTCCCTCGTTCATTCGATTTCTGCGCGTCCCTGGTCTCAGCGATCTGGGCATGACCGAGCTCCCGACAGGCTTCCAGGCGTTCGTAGTGGCCTTCGAGCCCTCCGGGGAAAAGCTCTACGTCCTCGGTAACGAGCCGGTGGTCTCCGGACGGGTTCGCTTCATCACGATCCATACCGCCACTGCCCAAATCGTCACGGATCAGCCCCTCGAGGAGTGCGGGCTCTGCTTGAGCTTTACGATCGCAAACCCATACGCCACCTCGTTCGACGGTCGATTCGTCGTCTTCCCTACGGGTCTCGGTGCCTACTTGGTGGACACGAGTCTCGATCTCCCACTTTTTCGAACCGGCTTCTCAGGCTGCTGCAATGTGGCGTCGTCCCCCACGACCAACGAGTTCTACTTTGCCAATCTTGATGGTGCGGTCTCGATCGTGAAGTTGAGACGGTGACGAAACGAGGGGCTATCCTGTGGGTGGTGCCCGTCTTTCTCGCGCTCCTGTCGGGGTGCGAGTCCGCGTCGAATCCCGACCTTGTCGCTCCTCCGCCTGGGAATCCGCCCGGTAATAGCCGTTGGGTGCGAATCCATTCGAGTCATCCAGCCAGGGTCCCGTATCTCTTCTCCTCCTTGATCACGGTTCAGGGCGAAGGATTCGACGGCATTCGATCAGTAGTCCTGGCGTACGAGGACGGAGTGCGGTTTGGGGTCATCGAAGCACTCACCTCGACCAGTATCACATTTCGCACTCCGGAGCCCAGCCCTCGGTGGTCAACCGCCTCGCTTATTGTGTCGGAAACACCGGATAGAATGACGCCCGAGCCCTATCACCAGAGCGACACGCTTGATCAGGCCCTCACGTTTGTCGGCCCGGTGCCGGAGGACACCCTGATCTACGAATTTCGCTACCCGTCCCTGGATGGCGGACGCATTATTCGATGGGATCTGACCGATTTTCCTTTGAAGGTATGGTTTTCGCCTGAGATTCCTGAGCGCGTCCACGAGAGCCTTTGGTCCGGGATAACCACGTGGGAAGACCTAATTGCCTCGGGAGCACCCAGTTTTGTCCGCGAGGAGTCATTCGAGAATGCTGATGTCCGCTGGACTACCGGTCCGGCATGTGGGACAAGGTGGACCCTCGAAGGTGGCCGGTTCAAGGCCGAGTTCACCTGTCCGTTGGAGAACTACGAGACCTTCCCGTTGGACGTATGGACCAATATTGCCGCCCACGACAACGGCCATATCCTTGGCCTCCACAATCACAGCCACCGGCGATCGGACATTATGGGGCCGTCGCTGAGCTTTCTGGACCAAGGATTCAGCGAAGCGGATATCCGCACGCTGCGAGCTCTCTACAGCATGCCGGTATCGGACCCCCCCTTTCCCTAGAGCGTCCCAACTCAGCTGCTTCTACATCGAGTCGCCATCGATGCGGGCGCTCCTCAAGAAGCTCGAGTGCGACTCGTTCGAGATGCTGACCGCGGCGTCCTCGATCATCCGTCCGGGGATCGCCGACAGCGGGATGATGGACGCTTTCATCCGCCGCTTCCACGGCGCGGAGTCGGTCTCGTACCTGCACCCGGTCATGGAGGAGCTCCTGGCCGATACCTACGGCGTCATGATCTACCAGGAGGACGTGATCAAGGTCGTTCACCGGCTGGCCGGCATGACGCTCGGCGAGGCGGACGGGCTGAGGCGCTCGATGACCAAGAAGGGCGACTACGAAGATATCGAGGTCTACCGGCGGCGCTTCCTGAAGGGTGTCCGCAAGAACGGCGTCGACGACGCGACCGCGCGCGAGATCTGGCGCCAGATCGAGTCGTTCGCCGGGTACTCGTTCTGCAAGGCCCATTCGGCGTCGTACGCCCAGGTGTCGTTCCAGTCGGCGTACCTGAAGACGCACCGGCCGGCGCGCTTCATGGCCGCGGTCCTGGCCAACGGCGGCGGCTACTACCCGGCCTTCGCCTATGTCGAAGAAGCGCGGAGGATGGGGCTCGAGATCCTTCTCCCCGACATCAATAAGAGCGCCGCCACGTGGCGGGCCGAGGGGGAGAGCGCGATCCGCTGCGGCCTCGGCCAGGTCGCCGAGGTGGAGGCGACCACGGTGGATAGGATCCTGGCGGAACGAAGGGCGCGCGGGCCGTTCGTCTCGCTGGCCGACTTCTGCCGCCGCGTCCCGATCGGCGTGTCCGAGATCCACCGCCTGATCGACGTCGGCGGCTTCGACGCCTTCGACCTCACTCGCCCCCAGGCCAAGTGGAAGACGGAGATGACGATTCGCGGCTGGGGTGCGGGAAAGACCCCCGGGGATGGGTCCCCCGGAGCGCTCAAAAAGCCGCCCCGAAAGCGAACCGGCGATCGGCCTGCTGCGTCAGGGAGTCCGGAGACCGCAGTGACGCCACGCGCTCCGGGGGATCCATCCCCGGGGGTCTCCCACCGGTCCCGGTCCCGGACCGTCACCCTCTTTCCCCCCGGCCCGTGGCGGGAGATGGAGGCGCAGGCGCGGCCCGTCCCCGCACTGGCGGAGTACCCCGCCGCCGAGCGGCACGAGCGGGAGTGGGAGCTGCTCGGCGTCTCGGTCCACCATCACCCGGTCGAATTCTGGCGCCACGAAGTCGCCGCTGTGCGCGGGCGGCGTCACCTAGGCGCGCCGGCCATCGTGGCCGCTGACCTGGCGCGCCACCGCGGACAGCGGGTCACGCTGGTTGGGTATCTCACCACAACCAAGCGTGTCCGCACCAAGCACGCCGAGCCCATGATGTTCCTGACCTTGGAGGACGAGACCGCGCTCTACGACGTCGTCCTCTTCCCGCGCGCCTACCAGCGCTACGGGGCATGGCTCGGAGATCGCGGACCGTTTCGTCGTGACAGGTCGGATCGAGGACGACCCGCATCCGTCGAGCGTGACGGCGGAGCGATTGGCACGATTGGAGGATATTGCGTGAAGAAAGTGAGGCTCTTCAGGGTTCAGCGTGGGTTCATGTCGAGTTTTCCGCAGTGGAACAGGATGGCGAGCCGGTGCGGTCTCGGCCAGACTTGACACATCCCCAGGCCCGGTGGAAGACGGTGGTGACGATTTGGTCCTGGGGTCTTGAGAGGGGACCTCCGGGAATGGGTCTCCCGGAGCGCTCAGAAAGCCGCCCCGAAAGCGAACGGGCGACTGGCCCGCTGCGTCAGGAAGTCCGGAAATCGCAGTGACGCCTCGCGCTCCGGGGG
>JBOHRW010000144.1:0-2095 GCA_050732935.1 Gemmatimonadota bacterium | reverse complement strand
CCCCAGAGCAAACCGACCGATGCGTCCAGGAATAATGAGATCGAGATACTCAAGTCGCAAGTCGCAGCTCTGCAGGTTGAACTGAATGCGCTCAAGAAGGTCGTTGCAGAGCAACGCAGTTTAAAGGTGCTCCAGGCGGGTTCAGCGACGTCTGACGTTAACCTGCTTTTCTCACACGCAAGGCGTGTGAGTGGTTGAGGGTTCCGGGAATGTTGTGGCGGCTACACTCGGGGTGTGAGGGCGAGAAAATCGGCTTCGGCTTCACTGGCGTGCCAGGTCGTTTCTCGCTGGCAAGCCACTCCTGGGGCATGAGAAGCGCACTATGGGCGCACTCATCCGAAGCGGGGGTCCCGCTGATGGCCTTCTCGAAATCCGACAGCACTCCTGCTGCGGGTTCAGCAGCGCAGGTTGGCCCAGACTTGCTGGAACAGCGGCTGCCACGGATAGCTCGCGGCCAGTGAGAGGCGAACCCGGCGCACGCTGATACGAATCAGGGCGCCTATCTTGAAGAGTTTCGTGCGGATCGTCTCTGCCTGTGCCGCGGCCAGTTCGGTCGCTTTCAGACCCAGCCGCCGGAGCCCGCAAACCAGCACATAGGCCATTGCCGAGAGATACAGACGAAGCTGATTGGCGCGCATCGTCTCGGCGCTGACGCGGTCTGCAAACAGATGGAACTGTTCCTTGATGCGGTTCTCCATGTCTCCGCGGGCGCAGTAGAGTTCTTCGTACAGCTTCCGCGCCGGCCATGCCTCCGGCTCCAGCGAGGTCACGATATAGCGCGGGTTCTCCTTGCCGTCAATGTGTTCGGCTTTGGCTACCACACGGCGTTCTCTGGCCCATGATCCCGTCGTCGTGGTGTGAGGGAAATCGGCAAACACACGCGCCGGCTGCTGAGTCCGCTGGTACTCGGCCGCTGCCTCGGCCATTTGCGGGGCAATGATCCGCCGCAGCCGCTCGTTGCGAGCCATGCCGAAGACGTAATGCACACCCTGCTGTTGCTCACACCAGTCCATCAACTCGTCGCGGCAGAAGCCGGAGTCGCCGCGCAGAATGATGCGCACCTCCGGCCACCGGCCACGAATCTGTTCCACGATGCGCTGCACTTCGCACAGACTGCCGGCCGAAGCATCGATGTTGGCCTGACGCAGCCGCACGCATAACAGGTGCTCGCCGCAGAAGATATACAGCGGAAGGTAGCAGTACTCGTCGTAGTAGCCGTGGAAGAAGCGCCCTTCCTGCCCGCCGTGCAGTTCCACATCGGTGGTATCGACATCGAGCACGATCTCCTCCGGCGCCTGCCCGAATGCCTCGAGGAAAACATCGACCAACAGCGAATCGATCGCTGCTTTCCAGTAGGTGATCTTCTTGTAGCGGTCCGGAGTGCCATTGCTCAACTCCAGCCGATTCAGTGTGCTCTTGCCCGCCAGAGGTTCATCCAGTTCCCGCTTGCCGGCCAGCACGCCGAGTAACGGATCGTGCCGCAGTTGTTCGTGGTCATTAAGGTCTTCATAACCCAGCGCCAGCCCGTAAACCCGTTGCGAAATCATCTCGCCAAC
This sequence comes from Gemmatimonadota bacterium, assembly GCA_050732935.1. Taxonomy (GTDB): domain Bacteria; phylum Gemmatimonadota; class Gemmatimonadetes; order JACCXV01; family JAHWKZ01; genus DASRVA01. The sequence continues at coordinate 539 of JBOHRW010000144.1, read as the reverse complement.
GGAATGTTTCACCAGCACTGGATTCCGGCCGTCCAAAAAGCACTCCGCCAGACGCGGCAGCAGATTCAGCCGCCGGTCGGCTTCCCGCAACAGCAATGCTCCGCCGTCGCTGGTCATCTGTCCGCCGTCGAAACCAGCCTCCACGCGCCGCGAGAAATGGGCTTTGAACTCGAACTCCGATTGGTTACACTCTGTCATAGCGAAGGGCTTGCTCGTTTCTGGTTGCAACATGTTGTAGTAAATATGTTTATGCCAGAAAAACCGGCTCTTCGCTACCCCTCCTGTGAGAAAAGCGGGCTAACTGCAATACTGTTCACTTAATGACCCTTACGGTTCTGGAGAAGTCAATCCGGCAGGTAGGCTGCCGTTTACGTGGACGCAGATTGTAGTTGCTCATCTTTCGCTTCACGCCGCGAGGATTGATCCGGTTGCGGCTGGAACTGCAACGCTCCTGAAGAATTTCGTCGAGGATCGCCTCATGCATAGCTTTTCTGTGCTGAGGGGGGAATAGCGGCGAAGCGGGCCATACGCCGTTGGAC
>JBOHRW010000143.1:0-4410 GCA_050732935.1 Gemmatimonadota bacterium | reverse complement strand
GCCTATTCGGATCGTTGGCCAGGCAGACTGGCGAGGCCTCGCGGAGGTGGGTCCGGATCGACCACTCCCTGTGCTCGCGGCCCTCCTCGACGAACGCCACCAGCAGGGCGTCGTCCCGGGCGATCACCAAGCTCGGCATTCCTGCAATCTATGGCGATCGGCGAATGCCCGCCGGAGCTCCCTCTGACCGTCGGTCCCCGATCCATCCCGGTTGTCGCAGTCCAGCGCCGAACCTATTTTCTCACGCGTGTTTAGGGCGGTTTCTGCGCCCCCCGCTTCGCTCCGTGCCGGCCATCGAGAAATCATTCTCATCCGCCCCGACAGGAGACAGGCCTTGAAGATCGTCGTGTGCATCAAGCAGGTCCCCGAGCGTGACGCGCGGCTCAGGATCGGTGCCGATAGCGCTTCGACCGTCGCCGGAGACGTCGCGACCGAGATCAACGAAAGCGATCAGTTCGCCCTCGAGGCGGGTCTCAGGCTGGCCACCGGCGAGGACGACGAAGTCGTCGTCGCCTGCCTGGGCCCCGATCGGGCCGAGGAAGCGATCCGGCGAGCGCTGGCGATGGGTGCCGCGCGCGCGATCCACTTGGCCGACGCCGCCTTCCAGGGCGGTGACGCGGGGGCCACCGCGCGCGCCCTCGCCGCCGCCATCCTGCCCGAGCAGCCGGATCTCGTCCTGACCGGGCTCCAGTCCGACGATGCCGGATGGGCCCAGACGGGCGTCATCCTGGCGGCCCGTCTCGGCTGGCCGAGCGCGACCCTGATCATGGAGATCGAGCCCCCGAAGGACGGCCGCATCAAGGTCAAGCGCGAGCTCGAGGGCGGCTGGTTCCAGTGGGTCACCCTTCCCCTCCCGGCGGTGCTCACCATCCAGTCCGGTATCAACACCGTGCGCTACGCGACGCTCAAGGGCATCATGGGCGCCAAGAAGAAGGAGGTCCGCAGGGTCGCTCCGGCCGACCTGGGGGCCGACGCCGGCCGCGTCGGGAAGGCCGGCCGCAAGATCGAGGTGACGCGGCTTTACGTTCCGGAGAAGACCAAGGGCGCCCAGCTGATCGATGGCGACGCGGCGACGGCCGCAGCGACGCTCGTCGACAAGCTCCAGAAGGAAGCGAAGGTGCTCTAATGGCGGGCTCGATCTGGGTGGTCACGGAGATCGGCGCGAACGGGCTCAAAGGCATCTCGAACGAGGTGGTGGCCGCCGGGCAGAAGCTCGCCGGTTCGCTGGGGAAACCGGTCGAAGCGGTGGTGATGGGGTCGGGCGCGCGCGACGCCGCCGGGAAGGTCGCCACGAAGGCGCTCGCCACGGTCCGTCTGATCGACGACCCCGGGCTCGATCCCTATACGCCGGACGCTTTCACCGCGGCCCTCAAGCAGGCGATCGAAGCCGAGGCGCCGGAGATCGTCCTCTTCCCGCACACGTACCAGGTGCGCGACTGGGTGCCGCGACTGGCCGCCGAGCTGGAGGCCGGGCTCGTCTCCGATGTCGTCCAGATCCGGGTCGAGGACGGCCGGCCGGTGTTCGTCCGCCAGCCCTACCAGGGCAAGCTGAACGCCGATTGCGTGTTCGTCGACGAGGGCGGCCCACATCTGGCCAGCCTGCAGTCCGGCGCCTGGCTGGGCTCGGACGCGGTGGCCGGCGACGGGCCTGCAGAGATCGTCGAGCAGGCGGTCGACCTCGCCGGTGTCGAGATTCGCACCGAGGTTCTCGACACCTTCCAGGAGGTCGAGGACAAGGTCGACCTCTCGCGCGCCGACGTGATCGTGGCGGTCGGCCGGGGGATCGGCAAGCAGGAGCAGATCGGGATCGTCGAGGAGCTGACGAAGGCGCTCGGCGGGCAGCTCGCCGCCAGCCGACCCGTCTGCGACAACGAATGGCTCCCCATGGACCGTCAGATCGGCTCCTCGGGGCAGACCGTCGCCCCCCGGCTCTATGTCGCGGTCGGCATCTCCGGAGCCATCCAGCACCTCGTGGGTATGAAGAACTCGGGCACGATCGTGGCCATCAACAAGGACGCGAACGCGCCCATCTTCTCGGTCTCCGACTACGGCATCGTCGGGGACCTCTTCGAGATCGTGCCTGCTCTGACCGAGAAGGTGAAGGAGGCGAAGGGCGCGGCCTGAGCCTCGCGCCCCTTCCATGGAAGACCTGAAGATCTTCGAGGAAGTCTCGCCCGAGTGCGACGAGAAAGGGACGCTGCCCTACGAGGGGGGCCACAGCCACGGCACTACGGGTATCCTGCTGGCGGCCGACGCGCCGCTTCCCTTCGACGATTATCGGGGGATGGACGAGGCGAAGTGCGCGCGCCGCATCCACGCCGCCAAGGCCACCCTGGGCGACGATCTGGTCATCCTCGTCCACCATTACCAGCGGAATGACGTCTATCAGTTCGCCGACCTGACCGGGGACTCGTTCAAGCTCTCCCGGCAGGCGGCCGACGCCGGGGCGAGGACGATCGTCTTCTGCGGGGTCCATTTCATGGCCGAGTCGGCGGACATCCTGTCGCGCGACGACCAGGTCGTGATCCTGCCCGACCTCTCGGCCGGCTGCTCGATGGCCGACATGGCGGACATCGGGCAGGTGGAGGAGTGCTGGGACGCGCTCGCGAACGCCCTGGGCGGCGACCCCGTCCAGCGCGTCATGCCGGTGACCTACATGAACTCGAGCGCGGACCTGAAGGCGTTCTGCGGCCGTCTGGGTGGCATCGTGTGCACGTCCAGCAACGCCGCGGCAGTCCTCGAGTGGGCGTACGCCCAGCGCGAGAAAGTGCTCTTCTTCCCCGACCAGCACCTGGGCCGCAACACCGCCAAGGCGCTGGGGATCCCGCTCGAGGACATGGTCCTCTGGAGCCCGCGAGCGCCCGCGGGGGGTATCGACCCCGAGGACCTCGAACGGGCGAAGATCATCCTCTGGGAGGGGTGGTGTTCGGTCCACAACCTGTTCCGGGCCGAGCACGTCGATCGGATCCGGGTGGCCAGGCCCGGGATCCGCATCCTCGTCCACCCCGAATGTCGGATGGAGGTCGTGGACCTTGCCGACGTGGTGGGCTCGACCGAGAGGATCGTGCGCACGATCGAAGACGCCGCACCCGGCAGCGATTGGGCGATCGGGACCGAGATCCACCTCGTCAACCGGCTCAAGGAGCGGCATCCCGATAAGGGAATCCACTTCCTGTCGCCGACCGTCTGTATGTGCGCGACCATGTACCGGATCGACATGCCTCACCTGGCATGGGTGCTCGACAATCTGGTCGCGGGCCATGTCGTCAATCGCGTCGAGGTCGACGTGGAGACCGCCGATCTGGCGCGCTTGGCGCTCGACCGGATGCTGGCCGTCGTCTGATCTTCGGTTCGAGGCTTCCTCCGCCGATTCAGCGGCGCGGCTCCCGCCACGCGATCATCACGGTGCTGGGGGTGGCGATGCTGGCGCTCCTGGGGTGTGGGCTTCGGGAACGGATCCCTGGCTTCGGGCCGGCGCGGGACGGGACCCTCCTCGTCCGACACAACGAGTCGATTCCACAGGAGATCTGGGTGAACGAGACGCTGCTGGGGCTGGCCCAGCCGGGTGGCATCACCTGCTTCCAGGACGTCCCGACGGGGACCCTGCGGGTCGAGGCGCGGGAGCCTGGCGCTCCGCTCTCGTCCGGAATCGAGACGCTGACCCGCGCGACCCGGATCGTCCTACCTCCCGAGCAGCCGCTTCTCTGGGACGTCGATCACGATCAGGTGTTTTCCGGCCGGGCCCACGCGCGGCTGTGCGGGGAGGAACCTTGACATCCCTGATTCGCGACGCGAGGCTGGCCTCGGAATCCCAGTCCGTCCCCAGCCGTCGAGAAGGAGCAGAACCATGGCCGACGTGAACATTCGCATCCAGCCGACCCCCAACCCCAACAGCCTCCTCTTCCACGTCGATCGCACCGTCACCGACGAGCGGATGAAGCAGTTCAACTCGGCGGAAGACGCAGCGGGCGTCCCGCTCGCGAAGTCGCTCTTCTCCATCGAGAACGTGGCCACCATCTTCTTCATGCCCAACTCGATCACGGTGAGCAAGGAAGCGGAGGGTGCCTGGGACGAGATCGCGCCGGCCGCCGAGGAGGCGATCCAGGCGCACTTCGCCCAGGAGTAGGAGCCGACTTCGGCCGGCTTCCTCCTACGGCTTCGCCCCGCGATATGTCGCGAACGAGGTCGGCGTCTCCCACAGACGCACGGCGGAGACCGGGAACCCCTTCTCATCGGCGTGGCGGAAGATCTCGCGGGCGATGTTCTCGGCGGTGGGGTTCTGTTCCATGAGGTAGTGGGGCTCGGCGTGCTCCTCGAGCCAGGCCACCAGCGGATCGTCCTTCCGGAGCAGCATCTGGTGATCCAGCCGCTCGTCGATCCAGCGCTTCACATCGCGCTTCACATCCCCGA
>JBOHRW010000142.1:0-4219 GCA_050732935.1 Gemmatimonadota bacterium | reverse complement strand
CTTGGCGGGGCTGGAGGATCGTTCCCGCGGAGGCCGGCCCTCCGCTTTTTCCCCCTCCGGTCGTGGCCGAGGTGAAGGCCCTGGCGTGTGAACTGCCGGCTCTACGCCGACTCTCGACGTCCAGACGGAGACTGGGTGTATGCGCGTCTCGACGCCAGAAGCGACTGTGTACGACCTGGTTCGCTATGCTGCGGCGGCCGGCCACCTGAACAACGTTGCCACGGTGCTGGCTGAACTGGTGGAGAAGATCAATGGCAAAGCGCTATTGAAGCTCGCGCCCTCGTACCAGGTGTCCGAAATCCAACGGCTCGGTTACCTGCTGGACTTGGTCGGAGAGCGCCATCTCGCGGCACTCCTGGCGTCGTGGCTTGGGCCTCGGCGATATCGACCGATCCCGCTGGTCCCGGGGATGGACTTCGCCAACGAAGATGCGGAACCGCGCTGGCGCGTGATCGAGAACCAGATCATCGACGCCGATCTGCCCCCGACAGACAGCCATCCGGTAGATTGGACCAGCGAAGACGGATCAAGGAGATTGTTCGTACGGGAAAACGCGATGAAACTGCAGAGGATCTACGTAGATACGTCAGTGATCGGTAGCTGCTTTGACCTCGAGTTTGCTCCCTGGTCGAACGGACTTGTGAAGGACTTTCGGATCGGCTACTTCCTGCCCGTGGTGTCGGAGCTGGTCGCCGCCGAAATCGCCCGCGCTCCTCAGCGTGTCCAGGAAGTATTCGATGAGCTCCTTGACCTCGATGCCGAGCTTCTCCAGCAGACCAGTGCGGCCAGTGAGCTCGCAGCGGAATATCAGGCACATGCGATACTGCCGGAAGCATTTCGGGCCGACGCTCTCCATATCGCCATCGCCACGGTGGCCGAGGTGGATCTGCTGGTCAGCTGGAACCTTGCACACATCGTCCGGTTCGATAAGATCCGCATGTTCAACGCTGTGAACAGAGAACTGGGCTACAAGGCGTTGGAGATTTATTCACGGCGGGGGGTGACGACTCATGAAGAGCGGTGAGATCAAGGCCGTGGAGATGGTGCGAAGGATTCGCGACGAGTACTACTAACAACTGAAGGGCAAGTCACCTGAGGAGGAACGCGATTTCTACCGCAAGAAGGCCCAAGCGCTACAGGATAATCTGAAGCGCGGGACGAAGAAGAGGCGCGGAAGCCAATGAAAGCATGCCTTCGCGCGACCTCCCGCGCGAGCCACCGGTCCAGGCGGAGAGCCGGGCGGACCTAAGGCGCGTGGGACCTCGAAAGGGACGTGTGCCTCGGCGAGGGTCCGCTTGGCCCGGACGATTCGCTGGGCGACGGTCGGCCCGGGACGAGGAACGCACGCGCTAACTCCTCGGTTGTCAGACCCCCGAGCAAGCGGAGCGTGAGCGCAACGCGCGCCTCGCGAGAGAGAACCGGATGACAGGCCGAGAACACGAGGCGCGGGAGGTCATCGCCGACGTCATCGTCGATCGCCGCATCGAGATCCGGCACAGCTATCTCGCGCTGCGCCTCGATCTCATGACCGAGCTCCTCGTGCTTGCGCTCGACCAGTGTTCTCCTGCGCAGCATGTCGATCGCACGATGTTTCCGCAGTAGCCATGAGCCAGGCGCCCGGGTTGTCCGGGAGGCTGCAGGATCTCCGTGATTTCTAAGCTCAGCGTTTTCGCGGGCGGCGCTGGGCGAGCTTCCGATCGGCGTAGGCAGCCACCTCGACCATCTGCTCGAGCGGGATTTCCAGCCGCGGGTCCTGCCCACTCCTCAGGACCACTTCCTTGGCGAACAACAGGGCGAGGTAGCGAAGTTTCAGAGCGGGCTGCTCGGCGATCTCCCGGTACTCCGAGTGTCCGGCATTGACTTGCCAGTGTCCGTCGATGATGCGTGAGCGCCAGCGTGCAGCGGGCTGGTCCACCAGCTCGGGTTCGGGGATGCCTTCATCGGTACGAGTCGCGGGGAGCTCCTCCAGGATCTCGACCGTCGTTTCCGCGGCAGCCTCTCGTCCGTTCGAACGGGCGGTCACCGAGAGCTTGCCCAGGGTGGCGTCCGGACCCGCCACGATAAGGACCTCATCCTGATTCGTCCCGTTCATCTCGAGGCGACCGATGGCCCCCGTGAGCTTCCACTCGTAGTCGACCGGCTCCGCGACCGGCCGCCGGCTAGCGTCCAGAGCCCGGGCATGAGCGCGCCGTCGCCCGCCGCACTCGACTCTGAGCGGCGAGGGCGTGATCCTCACCTCCGCCAGGGGTCCCGGCGGGAAAAGATCCGCTACCGGTGGAGAAGGCTCCTCTTCCTGGATCGCCGGCACCGCTCCCTCGATGATCGGGCCCTCCGCTCCCGAAGCCGGTACGCCGGGCGAAGCCGGACCCACTCCCTCAGCCGTTCGACCCTCGATCGGAAGCATCGTGTACCGGGGACGCTGGCGATAGAAGTCACGGAAGGCGCGCTGCAGATCCTTGAGAAGCGAGCGATCGATCTCCTGCAACCGGCGGCGCTCATAGATTGCCAGGAGCTCCTTGAGCGCCCGCCCGGCTTCCTCGAGCGCGGTGACGAGCGCACCGGCAGCGGCGTCGGGGACGATCCCTCGGCGGCTTCCAGGCGCGACACGCAGGCCGGGGAAGTCCACCAATCCAGTCAGCCGGGGATCCGTCCAGGGACGATGATCCAGACCCAGCGCCGCCAGTTCCTCGAAATCCTCGGCCACGAGCGTCCCGGCCGCATAGAGGGAAACGCCCCGCGGCTCCTCGCGGTCATCGGTTTCGCCGGTCAGATAGACCTCGATCTGAATCGGCGGATAGCCGGGCACCTCGATCGGGCCGATGCTCTGGAGACGTTCACCCAGGAAGCGCCGAGGCCGAACCGCGAGCAGTTTCTGGGCGCGTCCCCGCGCGATGCGGTCCTCTATCACGAGCTCCACCTCCCGCGCCAGGAGCTGACCGCGCAACTCCGAGGCCAGATAATCGGCGGCGCGGCGCGCACCGAGGGCCGGCAAGGCCTCGCGGTGAATACCGGCCACGACCACCTCGGTCCGGCGCTCATCCAGGGACAGCCGACCGCGGATAGGCTCAATCCGGTAGTCGGGCCGGTCCCGGTAGAGGACCAGTCGATGTGGCTTCTGGCCGGGCACCCAGGACCGCATCTCCAGCATCTCCCCCAAGCTCCAGAAGCCCAGGAGCCCGATCCCGTATTGCCCCTGGGTCATGAGCGAGAGGCGTTCCTCGGGAGTCAGCGACTGTTTCCGGCTGTGGCCGATGTGGGTGGCGACGTAGGCGAGGGCATCCGGGCGATCGAGCTCGGGGATCACGCCTTCGCCGTCATCGAGGATCTTGAGGCAGGGAAGGCGCTTTTCCCGATAGCGAACGGCGCGGATCGACCCGGCTTCAGCGTCCAGACTGTTCTGGATGAGCTCGGCCAGGGCTTTGCGCGGGTCGGGCTGGCTCAGGGCGAGCCAACGGATCAGCTCGAAGGGGTCGTGGACGCGGAGTCGTCCCTTCTTGACGCCGGACGCGCGCTCGGGCGGCACGGTCATGCGCGCCCGGACCTGTTTCTCGCTTCGATCGTCGTCATGGCCGTCTCCGTCGTGCTCGTTCTCAACGCGCGTCACGGAACCCGACCCCCAACACGGAGGAGTGAACCATGAATGACGTGCTGTTTCCGGCGGGCTCCGCGACTACTCGGATCTGGCCCTGTCCCTCCTCCGAATCTCGCTCGCCATCCTCTTCGGCTGGAGTGGCTGGTCGCATGTGACCAAGCCGCGCGAGCGGGCGAAGAGCATAGAATGTCCCCCAACGCGACCTTCGTGGTCGGTCGAGGTCATCACCTCCGTTCTGCTCGTGATCGGACTCTTGGCATTCAAGGACTCGGTCAGGGCGTTGGTGGTGCGATGACGGAGGAAGGCCAGGATGCGCGCGCTCTCGGCGTTCTGCTTCATCGTCGTTGCTCCTCCGTCAGAACGCGCCCTACGAACCCGGTTGCTGCTCTCCAGGCTTCCTCGAATTCGGGCGCCTCACCCGAAGGGAGGAGAGGCATCAAATTTCGATTCCAATCCGTCTCGAACTCCGCTTTCCGGCATATCATCCGTTCGAAACCGGGGTTGATCTCAGAGATGTCCTTGGTCGCCAGCTTTTCGGGCATGGCGGCGCGAATCCGGTCTTCATCGACGCCGCTCGGAAGCACGGCATCGATGTCGTACAAGTCGCGGGAGATCGCAAATCTCCGT
>JBOHRW010000141.1:0-9912 GCA_050732935.1 Gemmatimonadota bacterium | reverse complement strand
ACACTATGGTGACTGTAACGACGTTCCCTATGAGGGCGACATCCCCGTCTCCACAGGGCAGGGCGGCGCGAGCCCCGCGCCGGCGAGCGTCGCGAGGGCCGCGGCCAAGGCGAGCGCGCGGTGGCTTCCGGCGCCGGTCCTCACAGGAGCTCCAGCTGTCGGTCGCCGTAGCCGCCGGCGCGGATTCGAACCAGGCTCTCGAGCGCCGCCTCGACCGGCATCTCGATCACCTTGACCGCCTCCGGCGCGTAGCGGAAGAGGTCCTCGAACGCGCGCTTCCAGTCGATCGCCCCCTGCCCGATCGGCAGGTGGTCGTCCCCGAACGTGTCGTTGTCATGCAGGTGCACCTCGAGGATCCCTTCGCCCAGCTCCCGCCACCACGTCTCGGGCGACACCGTCCCGTAGACATGGAGGTGGCCGACGTCGAGCGTGAAGCCTACGTGACGACCGTCGAGCTGGTCCCTCAGATCCAGCAGCACCCGCGGCGTCGGCTCGAACATGTTTTCCAGGAGAAGCCGCATCCCCGCATCCGCAGCCAGGCCGACCAGTCGCTCCCACGTCTCGATCGACAGCGCCATCCAGCCGGGGAAGGTCGAGGCCGGCAGCAGCGGCATGTGCCCGGTGTGGAAGTTGATGTGGCGGGCGCCCAGGGCTCCCGCGACCCCGATCGACTTCTCCCAGCACTGGCGGGTGTGCTTCCGGACGACCGGATCGAGGCTTCCCGGGTTCAGGTCGAAGATGGGCGCGTGGACGGTCACCTCGATCCCGCGCGCAACGAGCTCGTCGCCCAGCTTCCGCACGGTCGTCGTCTTCTCGAGGTGGAGCAGCCATTCGGTGTCGTACAGGGTGATCTCGACGCCCAGCTCCTTGTCGGCGAGCAGGTCGATCTGGCGGCTGACGTCGGCAAAGGCCGTGCTGATCGCGAACCGCTGAGCCAAGGGTCACTCCGCGGCCGCGGGGCCGCCCTGAAGGAATCGTCCGGTAGGTCGATCGTGGAGCGCCAATTTACCGGTCATCGATGAGCCGTCAATTTGGCTTGGCCATTTTCAACGCCCGCTATCCGGCGTCGAGGGCCCGTCTCAGCGTGCCGACCCACTCCACCGCCGCCTCGACCCCATCCCTCCCCAACCGCTCGACGAACGCGCTGCCGACCACGATGCCATCGCCAACTGCCGCCGCCCGCCTGGCCGCCTCCACGTCGCCGATCCCGAAACCGATCACGATCGCCAGCCCCGTGCCCTCGCGTAGGACGCGCACCCGATCCGCAAGGCGGCGATCGGAGTCGGCCCCCGTTCCGGTCACCCCGGTCCGCGCGATCAGGTAGACGAAGCCGCGCGCCTCGCGGGCCAGCGCGCGCAGCCGCGCCTCCGGGGTGGTGGGGGCGGCCAGCGGAACCAGCGGCAATCCCTCGTCCTCCAGAGCCGCCCTGACGTCCCGGCCCTCGTCGAACGGCAGATCCGCGACGAGGACGGCCGCGATCCCCACCGCGCGGATGTCCGCCGCCGCCCGCGGGAATCCGCGGGCGTGCAGCGGGTTGAGGTAGGTGAACAGGACGAGCGGCGGCCCGTCGGGCGGGCAGGCCGAGGCGAGCCGCAGGGTGCCCTCCAGGGTCAGCCCGCCGGCGAGCGCCCGCTCGGAGGCGGCGGCGATCACCGGCCCGTCCGCGAGCGGGTCCGAGAACGGCACTCCCAGCTCGATCGCGTCGGCGCCCGCATCGGCGAGCCCGGCCAGCGCGCGCGTGGTCGTCGCGGGATCAGGGTAACCCGCGGTCAGGAACGGGAGGAGGAGCTTCCGGCCGCCGTCGACGGTGAGGGTCAGCCGCCGGCCGAGGTCGGCCATCGTCCTGGCATCGCCGCTCACGGATTGAGGACGAAAAGCCGGGCCGGGTCGACGTCGTAGCGCTCGGGATCGAGGACGCGCGCGACCGACCGTCGATAGCCGCCCGCACGGTCTTTCTCCGCCAGGCTCACGATCGGCCCGTCGAACCGCTCCCCGTCCGCGCCCACGACCAGCCTGACGCGAGGCCGTTCGACGTTCTTCACATCCGGGTCGGGCGCCATGACCACCGCGATCTCTCCCGTGTCGAGAAGACAGACGCAGCCGACGGGGTAGATGCCGAGCATCCCCACGAACGCCTTGACCAGCACGGGGTCGAACCGCGTCCTCGCCCCCCGTTCCAGGATCCGCACCATCTCCGCCGGCGTGATCGGCTCCGTCTTGTAGACCCGCGGCGTCGTCCCGGCGTCGAAGGCGTCGGCGATCTCCACGATACGGCTGTAGAATACGAGCCGGCGTGGCGCGTACAGCGCGGGGTACCCGGACAGGTCGAGGTTCAGGTGGTGCTCGAACGCGACCAGCATCTCGTGGACGGGGATCGTCCCCGGCACCCGTTCGGCGAGCAGCCGCCACGAACCGAACACTGTGTGCCGGCGCATCGTCCGCCACTCTTCGTCGGACAGGCCTCCGGCCTTGTTCAGCACTTCGTATGGAACGTCGACTTTCCCGATGTCGTGCAGGAGAGCCGCCATCCCGAGCTCGTAGAGCTCGAGGCGCGAGAGGCCGATCCGCTGCCCGAGCGAGATCGAGAAGATGCAGACGTTCACGCTGTGGGTGAAGGTGGGCTCGTCGTAGTCGCGGAGGCAGGTGAGACCGATGAGGAGCGTCTCGTCCTGGAGCACCTGGTCGACGATCGACTGCACCGCTCTCCGGACGCGGTGTCGCTGGAGGACGCCACCGGCGCGCACGCTCTCCATCGTGTTCTTGACGACGGCCACGCCGTGACGATACGTACGCTCGGCCCGGGCCCGCGACCCCGCGTCGGTTTCCCCGGTCCCCGCCGACTCCTCGAAGACAGGCAGCACGGTGACTCCGCCGACCGACGACGCCTCGAGCGCAGCGGCCAGGCCCTCGACGCCACCCTCGCCCTGGTGCCGCGCCACGGTCAGCGCGAGACGGATCGCCGACGACGGGTCCTGGTCGGTGTGCCACTCGAACCCACCCACGGCGCGCTCGGCCAGGATCGTCTTCAGGTGCTCGTGGATCGCGCGGCTCCTGAGCTCGCTCCGGACCCGCACACCGTTCAGGAGGACCAGGTCCCCACCCACCTCGAGTCGCGCGCTGCCTTCCATCCTTCGCAGCTCATGGAGGCTCTCCACGAACTTCCCGGCGGCCTTTTTCAGCGCGACGTTGCCGGGTTCGTAGAGCTGCGCGGACCGGAAAAGCACGAGCGTGTCGTGCACGAGCTCCCGGGCCAGGGCGGCCCGCGCCGTCACCGCCCCCGTCAGGCTCATCGGCTCGCTCCCGTCCCGCCACGGCCCCAGGACGAGAGCGCGTACCGGGCCGCTTCCCGGACCCCCTGGTCCCTGTCCCGCGTGGCCTCCTCGAGCAGCTCACGAGCGGCCGGAGAGCCCGTCGCCGCCAGCCCGACGACGGCGCACGCCGCCGTTTCCGGGTCGCCCCGCCGAAAGACCCCGCGCCGGCCCATGCGGCGGGCCAGCTCGTCCACGACCTCATGGCCGCCGAGCGTCCCGAAAGCCTCGTACACCAGCTTCCGCTCGGCCAGCGATTCCGCCTCGTCGTCGATCCGGTCGAAGAGTGCCGACACCGTCCCGAAGGCCGGCTCGAAGCGATGCGCGATCACGTGCCGCAGGGCGTACAGACGAACGGCCGGGTCTGCGTCGTCCACCGCCCGCGCCGCCCGCGGGAGGGCGCTCTCCCCCAGGTGCTTGAGAGCCTGGATGGCCTCCAGGCGGACACGTGGCTCCGGGCGAGCGAGGGCCGCCTCAAGGGCGGACCCCAGGTCGGGGTCCGCGAGCGTGCCGGCGAGAAAGGCCGCCGCGGCCGCGGCCGGCTCGGGGCCTCGTTCGAGCGCCGCCCGCAACGACTCGGCATTGCGCGCCGCGAGACCCGCGAGCACCTCGGCAATCGCCGGCCTTTGGGAGAGCCGCTTGATGTCCGGGAGCGCAGCCAGGATCTCCGGGAGGAGCTCGGGGCCGAACATCCGGAGGTAGCCGGTCAGCTCCTCCTCCTCCGCGTGCCCCTGCTCGAGTCGCTCGACGAGCCGCGCGATCGCCTTCTCGTCCAGGGCGGCGCCGCTGAGGCGGCTGAACGCCTCGGCAACGATCGGGTCGACCCCGGGGCTCTCCAGGTACGGCCGGAAGATGTCGTGGAGCGCGCGCACGTCGGCCAGGCGACCCTCCCGGAGAAGCCCGGCCTGAACATCGGCCACCGCGCCGACGACCGGCGTCGGATCATCCTCTGGCGGATCGAACAGGAGCTCGCGGATGCAGGTCAGAGTCTCGTGCAGGAGGCCGCGCGCCTTCTCGGCCTCGAACTCGATCTGGAGCCGGGAGAGATCGTCCTCGGTCAGCCGGTAGGTGGTCGGATCCGGCAGCGTGACCACCGGCATCTCGAGGGCTTCCCGATCTTCGGGCTCGAGAACGACCTGGCCGGGCCCGGGACCGTCGTCCGGCTCCGCAGACCCCTCGGCTTCGGACATCCACTCCTGGTCAGCCAGACGCTCGACGAACCCGTAGTGAATGTGGGGAAGGGTCTCCTCCCACAGCCGCGCCAGCAGATCCCGCTCGCCGGCGGACGCGGCCGCCACCTCCGCCACGCGGTCGAGGAAGCGGGCCAGCTCGGGCGGCTCCAGGCCGGGATGGAAGGCGACCTCGCGGATCCCCTCGTGATACAGGATGGAAACCAGCGAGGTCTCGGCCCCCGGCACCGGGACGACGTGATCGCCCGACCGCGCGCCCCCGTCCTCCAGCGTTAGCGCCAGGACGCCGCTCTCCTCCAGGATCTTCGCGACCCGCTCGGCTGCCGAGCTCTCGGTCGCAGACCGCTGTGGATGACCCTCGGCGTACAGCCGCCGGACCTTGAAGGCCCGTACGATCTCCTGGAGAAGCTCGCCGGCCGCCTGGGCCGGGCTCTCCGCCGCGGTCATCTTCCGCTCCCCGCGCCTTCCATCTCCGCCACCGCCTGCACGTCCTTGTCGCCGCGCCCGGAAAGGCAGACGACGATACGCGCCCCGGGAGCGATCTCCGCGGGCTTCCGGAGCAGCCAGGCGATCGCGTGCGCGCTCTCCAGCGCCGGGATGATCCCCTCCAGCCGGCTCAGCCGATGAAACGCCGCCAGCGCCTCCGCGTCGTCCACCGTAACGTAGATCGCGCGGCCGCTGTCGTGCAGCGCGGCGTGCTCGGGGCCGACCCCCGGATAGTCGAGCCCGGGGGCCACCGAGTGCGCACCGGTCACCTGCCCGTCGTCGTCCTGCAGGAGATAGCTGCGGGCTCCGTGCAGAACCCCGGGCCGCCCTGCCGCCAGTGTCGCCGAGTGGCGTCCGTCCAGCCCCTCGCCGGCCGCCTCGACGCCGACCAGGGCCACCGGGTCGTCGAGAAACGCGTGGAAGATCCCGATCGCGTTCGAGCCGCCCCCGACGCACGCCACGACGGCGGCCGGAAGCTCCCCCCACCGCTCGAGCGCCTGCACCCGGGCTTCGCGCCCGATCACGGCCTGCAGCTCCCGCACGAGAGCGGGATAGGGATGCGGCCCGACGACCGAGCCGATCACGTAGTGCGTGTCCTCGACCCTGGTCACCCACTCGCGGATGGCGGCGTTGGTGGCGTCCTTCAGCGTCCGCGTCCCCGCGTCGATCGAGACGACCTCGGCGCCGAGGAGCTGCATGCGATAGACGTTCAAGGCCTGACGCCTGACATCCTCGGCGCCCATGTAGACGACGCACTCGAGACCGAAGCGGGCGCATGCGGTGGCGGTCGCCACGCCGTGCTGTCCGGCTCCCGTCTCCGCGATGACGCGGGCCTTCCCCATGCGCCGGGCGAGCAGCACCTGTCCCAGCGTATTGTTGATCTTGTGGGCGCCGGTGTGGTTGAGGTCCTCGCGCTTGAGCCAGATCTCGCGTCCCGCCGCGTCCGACAGTCGCGGGGCGAAGGTGAGGGCCGAGGGCCGTCCGACGTAATCGCGGAGCAGCCCGTCGAGCTCGTCCCGGAATACGGCGTCGGAGACGGCGTCCTCCCACTCCCCCTCCAGTTCGTCCAGCGCGGCGATCACCGTCTCCGGGACGAAGCGCCCGCCGTACGAACCGAAGTACCCGGCACGGGTCGTCGAGGCGGTTTCGCTCACCGTTCCGCTCCCTCATCGACCCGCTCGCGCGCCGCGGCCACATACCGCTCGACGAGCGCCGGATCCTTGAGCCCGGGTGCGGACTCGAGCCGGCTCGAGGCGTCCACGCCGTCCGGTTGGACGATGGCGATCGCCTCGGCCACGTTCTCGTCGTGGAGCCCGCCGCTGAGGACGAGCGGGACGGGGCGCCGGGAGCGCGGGTATCGCGCGGCGATCTCGCGCCAGGGGAGCTCCATGCCCGTGCCTCCCCGGCCGGGCCCGCCGGCGTCGAGGAGCACCACGTCCACCACGTTGGCGTAGGCCAGGAGCCGCGCCGGGTCGCCGGTCCAGGGAAGGGCCTTCCAGAGCGGCCGGCCGACCCGGCTCCTCACCTCGCGACAGGTGGCGGAGTCCTCGGACCCGTGGAGCTGGATCGCGGCCAGGTCGAGCTCCCGCGCCGCCTCTTCGATCCGCTCGACCGGCGCGTCGACGAAGACGCCCACCCATCGGGCGGCGACCGCCCGCACCACCTCGGTGACCGTCTCGGTCCGGACCTGGCGAGGGCTGGGGGCGAAGACGAGCCCCAGATAATCGGCTCCCGCCCTGAGCGCCGCCTCGGCCGACCTGCGGTCGGCCAGACCGCATACCTTGACGAAGGGCGGCCCTTCCGTCTTGCGCGACCTCACCACGCCCCCCCGGCCGCCACCAGCTCGGCGAGCCGTCGCCCCGGGTCTTCCGCCCGCATGAGCGCTTCCCCGACCAGGACCGCGTCGGCTCCCGACTCGCGGGCCCGCCGCACGTCGGCCGGCGACGCGATGCCGCTTTCCGCCACCACCACGATCTCCGCCGCCGCCTCCCGGCGGAGGGCCGCGAGGGTCCGGTCGGCCCAGTCGGCGTCCGTCTCCAGGGTCCTGAGGTCGCGGGCGTTCACGCCGACGGCCTCCGGATCGAGCGCAAGGGCACGCGGGATCTCTTCCAGGTCGTGGATCTCGACGAGGAGCCCGACCCCCGCCTCGCGCGCCGCGCTCGCGACGGCGGCGAGCTCCCTCTCCCCGAGCGCGGCCACGATCACCAGCGCCGCGTCGGCGCCGGCGGCCCGGCTCTCCCACACCTGCCACGGATCGACAAGGAAGTCCTTTCTGAGGACGGGCAGTTCGATCGCCAGGGCGACCCGCTCGAGATCGTTCAGCTCACCGCCGAAGTCGCCATCGGTGAGCACGCTGACAGCGACCGCCCCGTGCCTCGCGTAGACCTCCGCCCGTGTCGCCGGATCAACGTCAGGATCGAGGCTCCCCGCCGACGGGCTCCTGCGCTTGATCTCGGCGATCACGGCGACTCCGTCCCCCCTGAGCGCCTTCGCCCATGGCCGCGGCCGACGGACTTGGCCGGCCAGGTCACGGAGTCGGCCTTCGGAGGTCCGGCGGGCGCATTCTGCGACCTCGAGCCGTTTGCGGGCGACGGTTCGTGCGAGATACCCCGGCCCCGACTTGACTTTCGGGTTTTGTTCGGCAAGATTCGAGCCATCCATGGGATCCATGCGAGCGCAACCCCAGCGCGCAGGCGGAAAACAACATGAAGCTAACGAAGCGGCAGCGTCAGATCTACGACTACATCCGCCACTTCATGGACGCGAACGGATACGCGCCCAGCCTCGAGGAGATCGGCGCCCATTTCGGCCTCTCCTCGGTGGCCACCGTCCACGAGCATCTGAGCAACCTAGAAGCCAAAGGGGCGCTCCGCCGGGACGCCCATAGGAGCCGGGCGCTCGAGATCACCGAGCCTCGCGTCTCGACCGCGGTGGAGCTTCCCCTGCTGGGCCGGGTCGCGGCCGGCCAGCCGATCGAGGCCATCTTGGAGGACGAGGTGTTGGCCGTGCCGGAGCATCTTCTGGGAAGGGGCGAGACGTTCGTGCTCCAGGTCCGTGGCGACTCCATGATCGACGAGCACATCCAGGATGGTGACTACCTGGTGGTGGAGCGGCGCGAGACCGCCCTTCCCGGCGAGCGCGTGGTGGCGCTCATCGACGGCGAGGGCGCGACGCTCAAGACATTCCGGCAGGAGCCCGATGGGACGGTGCGCCTCGAGCCGGCCAACCCTGGGCACGCGCCGCAGCGGTACGAGGCGGAGCGGGTGATGATCCAGGGGGTCGCGATCGGGGTCCTTCGGAAGTACCGGTAGAACGGTGATCGCCCCGGGCGTCGCGTGGAACCCCTTCGTCGGCCGGCGCTCCGGTCGCCGAGCCTCCTCGGCGCTTCGCGCCTGCGGGCGGGGCACCCGCGAAGCGGGTCGGGCTCCCTCTCGCGAGACGGCCTCCTCCGGGGCTCCCCACGACGCCTCCACCATTGATCTCGTTTCCACCGTCACTTCCGTTGCGCCTCCTCCTGCGAAACCTTGATCAGCTGGTCGAGGGCGTCGGTGGCGGCGGCGCGGGTGGACAGGATCTCGCGGGCTCGGGCGACGCCGGCCTTCAGGTCCGGTGCGCCGCCTCCTACGTGGATGGCGGCGCCGGCGTTGGCGGCCACGAAGTCGATCTGCGCGGCCGTCCCGTTCCCCTCCAGCACCCGACGGAGAAGCTCGGCGTTGTGCTTCGCGTCCCCTCCCGCCAGCGCCTCTCGCGGGTGCCGCTCGAGGCCCAGATCCTCAGGGGTGATCTCGTCCCATCGGATCTCGCCGTCCCGCACGGTCGCCAGGACGGTCGGCGCCGAGACCGAGATCTCGTCCAGCCCGTCCTTCCCATGCACCACCAGCGCGTGCTCGGTCCCGAGCTCGCGCAGCGTCTCCGCTACCGGGCCCACCAGCTCCGCCGAGGGGACGCCGATCGCCTGACGGCGGACGCCCGCCGGGTTGGTGAGCGGCCCGAGCAGGTTGAAGACGGTTCGGATCCGGATCTCGCGGCGGGGTCCGATCGCGTGCCGCGTCGCCGGATGGAAGTTGGGCGCGTAGAGGAAGGCGATGCCGGCTCGGTCGAGGACCCGCCCGCACCTCTCGGGCGAAAGATCGATCGTGACCCCCGCCGCCTCGAGGACGTCCGCCGATCCGCAGCGCGAGGACGCGGCGCGGTTCCCGTGCTTGGCGACCGGGATTCCCGCCGCGACGGCCACGAACGCGGCCGCGGTCGAGACGTTGAACGTCCCGGAGAAGTCTCCGCCCGTGCCGCACGTGTCGACGAGCGGCTGGCGGGCTGTCACCAGCCGGGCCGCGCGCGTCCGCATCGCCCGCGCCGCGGCGGCGATCTCGGCGACGCTCTCCCCCTTCGTCCGGAGGGCAGCCAGTAGAGCCGCCGTCAGGACCGGCGGGACGTCCCCGTCCATCATCCGGCCGAACAGGGCCGCGGCCGCCTCGGGTGACAGGTTCCTGCCTTCGGAGATCGCCTGCAGGCAAGCGTGGGGGTCGCCGGTGGCCGGGCCGGCCGCTTCGCTCAGCCCGAGGCCTCCGTCGTCCATACCGGCTTCTCGCCGCCAGCGGCGATCGGCGGCGGGCTCTCGAGCTCGCCTTCGGTGGCCGCCACGAAGATCGCGCACGACGTGTCACCGGTGATGTTCACGGCCGTCCGGCACATGTCGAGGATCCGGTCGACACCGAGGATGAGCGCGATCCCCTCGAGCGGGATGCCGACCGTCTTGAGGACGAGGGCGAGCGTGATCATGCCGACGCCGGGGACCCCGGCTGCCCCGATCGAGGCGAGGGTGGCGGTCAGGAGCACCATGAGCTGCTGTGTTACAGTCAGGTCGAGCCCGTAGACCTGGGCGATGAAGATCGTGGCCGCCCCCTGGTAGAGTGCGGTGCCGTCCATGT
>JBOHRW010000140.1:0-20359 GCA_050732935.1 Gemmatimonadota bacterium | reverse complement strand
ATGAATCGTGTCTCCGGAAGGAAGGTGAGCCGGGGATGGGAACGAAGCAGGTCGCGCAGCAGCGATGTTCCGCTGCGCGGGCATCCGACGACGAAGATCATCGAGCTTTCCTCCATGCAGGGTCCCCCGTTCACGTTTTGGAATCCTCGTTATCGAAGAGCGTCGGCGGCCCATCGGCGTCCGGCCCGCCGCCGGTCCGGGCAGGTGGCGGGACCCCCGCTTCCGGGTCCGACGACCCCCCCGTACCTCGGCGGAAGAGCGCCCGACCCAACGATCGCACGTAGGCCGTCCGGCCGTGCTCGACGTTCTCGAGGAAGGGCCGTGCCGCAGCGACCTTGGAGTCGAGGTTGTCCAGGAAGTGGAGAACCAGGGCCTCCAGCGTGCGGGGCTCGACCGGGCTCCCCCATTCCAGCTCTCCCTGATGGCTCAGAACCAGGTGCCCCAGATCGAGGGCCCGCTCCGTATCCAGTCCCGTCCGTCGGGCGCGCTCCTGGACCATCTGATGGCCAAGTACGATGTGCCCCACGAGCTGGCCCTCCTCCGTGTACGGGAAGCCCGGCTCGACGGCCAGCTCCCGCACCTTGCCGAGGTCGTGGCAGAAGGCGCCTGCCAGGAGGAGATCCCGGTCCAGATCTCCGTACTCGCGGGCCGCCCCCGCGCAGAGCTCCATCACCGATCGCGTGTGCTCGGCCAGCCCGCCGACGTACGCGTGGTGATGGAGGGTGGCCGCGGGGGCGACGGCGAAGCGTCGGGCGAACTCCGGAGCCTCGAGGAAGGCCAGGACGAGCCCGCGCAGACCCGCATCGGTCATCGACTCGGCGAGTCGGCGGATTCCGGCCATCGACCGCTCGGCGGGAACCGGGCCGGTGGGCAGGTACTCCGAAGGCTCGATCGGGGTTGGCGCCCGCGCCGCCTCCAGCACCTGGATCTGCGGCTGGCCTCGGAAGTCGGTCACCCGGCCTCCGACCCGGGCGTAGCGCCCCTCCACCAGCACCGCGGTAAGCCGGTCGACCTCCTCCCACGCCACTCCCGGTATGCGTCCGGAACGGTCCACGAACTCGAGCGTGAGGAAGGGGCCGCCGCGACCGGCGCGGCGCTGGACGCGGGCCACACAAAAGACCTCGCTCACCTTCTGGCCGACCTCCAGGTCAGCGCAGAACACGCGCTTCCGGTAGACGTTGATCATCTCTTAAGAATACCTCCATGGGGCGACAGAAGATCGTGCACGACCCTGCCCCCCACGAGCGTGAGCACCGCGCGTCCCGTGAGGCGCCGGCCGATCCAGGGCGAGTTCCGGCTCCGGCTCCAGAACGCATCGGGGTCGACCTCCCACCCGGCCTCGAGGTCGAAGACCGCGAGGTCGCCCGGGGCGCCGGCGTCCAGGGTCCCTCCCGCCAGTCCGAAGGCTCGGGCCGGTCCCACCGTCAAACGCTCGATCAGGACCGGAAGCGCCATCCGGCCCCTCCTCACGAGATCCGTGTGCAGGACACCGAACGCGGTCTCGAGTCCCGTCACACCGAACGGCGCCGCGGCCACGCCCCATGCCTTCTCCTCGGCCGTGTGCGGGGCATGATCGGTCGCCACGCAGTCGATCGTGCCGTCCAGCAGGGCGGCGACGAGCGCCTCCCGGTCGGCGTGGGAGGCCAGAGGAGGGTTCATCTTGGCCCGGGCGCCTTGCGACACCACCTCGTGCCACGTCAGGGTCAGGTGATGCGGGCAAACCTCGGCGGTCACGGGAAGACCCGCCGCCCTAGCCTCGCGTAGGCGGTCGACCGTGCCGGCGGTCGAGACGTGGCATACGTGCAGACGGCCGCCCACCCGCGCCAGCACCTCGAGATCCCGGGCCACGGCCTCGCTTTCCGCCTCTGGCGGGATGCCGCCAACGCCGAGCCGCCGGGCCGCGTCCACGTGCACCGCTCCACCCGCCGACAGGAGTTGATCTTCGCAGTGGTCGGCGACCACGATCCCGGCCTCGCGCGCCGCCACCAGGGCCGATGCCAGAAGCTCCCCGGTAGCGATGGGGAGCCCGTCGTCGCTGATCGCCACAGCCCCGGCCAGGGCGAGGGCCGCGACATCTGTCAATCGCTCGCCGCGCGAGCCGACCGTCGCGGCAGCGACAGGCAAGACCCGCGCCGCTCCAGCAGCTCGCCCCCGCTCCAGGATGGACTGGACGCGGTCGGGGGTGTCGGTCACCGGATCGGTGTTGGGCATCGCACAGACGGTGGTAAATCCGCCTGCGGCCGCGGCCAGCGCACCGGTCGCGATCGTCTCCTTCGCCTCCAGCCCCGGCTCTCTGAGGTGGACGTGCACGTCCAGGAGACCGGGCGTCACCAGAAGCCCCGAGACATCCACGACGCGCTCTCCGGCGCGCGCTCCGAGTCCCGATCCCACCTCCTCCACCAGGCCGCCGGCGATCCGGACGTCGGCCACGCCGTCGATCCGCGACGGGTCGATCACCCGCCCGCCGCGCATGAGGATTCCCGGCTCCATCGTCAATCGCGGCTGTCCGCCCCCCGGGGTGATGCGGCCAGCGCCGTCAGCACCGCCATCCGTACCGCGACACCGGCCCGCACCTGCATCCAGATCAGCGATCTCGGACCGTCCGCGACCTCCGAGTCGATCTCCACGCCACGGTTCAAAGGGCCGGGATGGAGGACGGGAACCTCTGCGCGAAGGCGACCGACTCGCTCAGCCGTCAAGCCGTAGCGTCGTCGATACGATTCCGGATCCGGCGATTCCTCTCTGCCGGACTGCCGCTCACGCTGGATCCGGAGCGCCATGACCGCGTCGCAGTCCGCAAGCGCACCGTCCAGGTCCTCGGTCCGCCTGGCACCGGGGAACGCCTCCGGAGGAGGTAGAAACCTCGTCGGACCGCACAGCACCACTTCCGCCCCCAGTGCACGTAGGCCGTGGAAGCCGGAGCGGGCGACCCGGCTGTGAACGATGTCCCCCACGATCAGGACCGTCCGCCCGGCGACCTCTCCCCAGCGCCGCCTGAGGACGAGCAGGTCGAGGAGACCCTGGGTCGGGTGCTCACCCGTCCCATCGCCGGCGTTGACGACGTGGACCTCCGGAAGACTCTCGGCCACCCGGGCCGGGACACCGACCTCGGGATGGCGGATGACGAACACGTTGACCCCCATCGCCGCCAGCGTCCGGACCGTGTCCACGAGAGTCTCGCCCTTAACGAGACTGGAGGACTCGCCCCTCACCGTGACGCGCTCGATCCCGAGTCGGGACTCGGCGATCTCGAACGAGCAGCGGGTGCGGGTCGAGGGCTCGAGGATCAGGTTGGCGACGGACAGTCCAGCCACCCTCGAAGCCGGCACCGAAGCCGAGCCGGCCGCCTCCCACAGACGGTCGGCGCCCTCGAGCAGTTCCAGGATCTCGTCGGCGCCGAGGCCCGCCAGGCCGAGCAGATGCTGAGGATGGAAGCTCAGGGCTCGGGCTCGGCCTCGGCGCGCTCGACCAGCTCCACCGCGCGCGTTCCGTCGAGCTCCTCGACCTTCACCTTGATCTGCTGGTTCTGGGACGTGGGAACGTTCTTGCCCACGAAGTCGGCACGGATGGGAATCTCCCGATGCCCCCGGTCGATCAGCACCGCGAGCATCACCCGTCGGGGACGGCCGAAGTCCATGATCTCGTTGAGCGCCGCTCGGATCGTGCGCCCGGTGTAGAGCACGTCGTCGACCAGGACGATCGTCTTCCCCTCGACCTTGAAGGGCATCTCGGTCTTCTCCACGACCGCCTGCTCGCCGATCGCCTTGAGGTCGTCCCGATAGAGTGTAATGTCCATCATGCCGTGCGCCGGCCGACTACCTTCAGAGCGCTCGATCTCCTCCGCGATCTTGTCCGCGAGCTGCACGCCGCGCCGCTGGATCCCGACGATCGCCAGGTCCTCCACGCCACCCGTCTCCTCGACGATCTCGTGAGCGATCCGGACAAGCGCCCGGTCCATCGCGCGGGAATCCATGATGACCGTGCCCACCCGCTCCTCCTGATGCCGGTCTTGAAGGGGTCTGTGTCCCGAGAACCCTAGGCGTCCCCGGCCTCGCCGTCAACGCGTCTTTCCCGATCCGCGAGGATGATTAGGTTAGGGACGTTTTGAGAGTTCCCTTCCTCCTCCGGCTATCCCTACCACTGGCGAGCCTCGCGTTCGCGATCCTCCTCCCCGCGCGGGCAGCGGCTCAAGACGACCCCCTCGCGGACGGCACCCAGCCGACAGTCGAGGCGCACCTTCCCGCCGTCGTCATGGACGGAGTCCCGTTCGACGCCTGGATCGTCGCCACGGACGTCCCGCCGGGCGACAGCATTGTCTACACGGTCCGGCTCCCCGCGGGAGGCGGGGCCCCGGCCGGCACCGTCTTCCGGGGCTACGTGCAGGGGCGTGACTCCGTGGCGCTCGAGGATCTCCAGCTGAGCCGGGATGCGGATCCGGTCATCCTCGTGGAGACACCGGGGGGCACGTCGCGGGCCACCGTGCGCTTGCTTCCAGGCTGGCTCTCGATCCTGCCACCCATCGTGGCGATCGCGCTCGCCCTCCTCTTCCGGGAGGTCGTCATCTCGCTCCTCGCCGGCATCTGGCTGGGAGCTCTCTACACGACGGGCTGGAATCCGCTGGCCGCCCTGGCCCGCACGCTGGACCGCTATGTCATCGATGCTCTGACCGACCCCGGACACGCGATGATCCTGGTCTTCAGCCTGCTCCTGGGGGGCATGGTCGGGATCATCAGCCGGAACGGAGGGACCTACGGGCTCGTGAACGCGATCACGCGCCACGCCAAGGGGCCTATCCGCGGCCAGCTCGCGGCCTACGTGATGGGCCTCGTCATCTTCTTCGACGACTACTCGAACACGCTGATCGTGGGCCCCACCATGCGGCCGATCACCGACCGCCTCGGGATCAGCCGGGAGAAGCTCTCCTACATCGTGGACTCGACGGCCGCACCGGTCGCTTCGATCGCGCTCATCTCCTCCTGGATCGGGTTCGAGGTCGGGCTGATCGGGGACTCGATCGAGGCCCTGGGGCTCGATTATTCGGCCTATTTGCTGTTCGTGGAGACGATCCCCTACCGCTTCTATCCTATCCTCGCTCTCGTCTTCGTCCTGTGGGTGATCCTGACCGACCGCGACTTCGGTCCGATGCTGAAGGCCGAGCTGCGGGTGCGACGGGAGGGAAAGCCCATCCGCGACGGGGCCCGCCCGGCGAGCGACTTCGACGCCGACATCCTGAACCCGGTCGAGGGCAAGCCCCACCGCTGGATCAATGCGGTCATGCCGATCGCGGGGGTCACGCTGGCCGTCCTGCTCGGGCTCTGGTGGACGGGCCGGCAGGCGCTGATCAGCGCCGGTGACCCCGATCTCGGGCTCCAGAAGGTCTTCGCCAGCGCGGACTCGAACGTCACGCTCCTCTGGGCCGCCTTCGCCGGTTGCGCGGTGGCGCTCGCGATGACCCTGGGCCAGCGGCTCCTCTCGGTCGGAGACACGATGGCGGCCTGGACGGCCGGGGTGAAGGCCATGCTCTACGCGTGCGTGATCCTGACCTTGGCCTGGTCGCTGGGCGAGGTCACCACCGACGTCCACACGGCCGGCTACGTGGTCGGGCTCCTGACCGGCAATCTGGACCCCCGGCTCCTCCCGGTGCTGGTCTTCCTCATCTGCGCGTTCATCTCTTTCGCCACCGGTACCTCATGGGGCACGATGGCGATCATGATGCCGATCGTGATCCCGCTGTCGGTGGCGCTGCCCGCCGAGGCCGGGCTGAGCCCCGAGGCCACGTACACGATTCTCCTCGGCGGGATCAGCTCGGTCCTGGCCGGTTCGGTCTGGGGGGACCACTGCTCCCCCATCTCCGACACCACGATCCTCTCCAGCATGGCCTCCAGCTCCGACCACATCGACCACGTGCGAACCCAGATGCCCTACGCTCTGTGTGTGGGGATAGTCGGGATGCTGGTCGGCGATATCCCTACCGCGTACGGGCTTTCCCCCTGGATCTCGCTGGTCGTGGGCTCGGGGATCCTGCTCGCGCTCCTGTACTTGATCGGCCAGCGCGAGGACACGCACGGTTGACAGTTTCGGAGCTCGTCGAGAGCTTCTGGTTGGTCATCGACGGGAAGGGCAGGCTCGA
Source organism: Gemmatimonadota bacterium (assembly GCA_050732935.1). GTDB lineage: Bacteria > Gemmatimonadota > Gemmatimonadetes > JACCXV01 > JAHWKZ01 > DASRVA01. The sequence goes on along the minus strand of JBOHRW010000140.1, from coordinate 14,229 downwards.
AACGGAACACCCACCAATGCGACTCGAGCAAATCTCCTGTCCCTACTGTAAAGGCGAGGACTCGAGGCCCTGGGCCGAGGACAACGGCTATTCCGCGGTGCAGTGCACCTCCTGCGGCTTCGTATTCGTGAATCCGCGCCCGCCGCTCGATGGGATCGAGGAGGCGACCAAGACCGGGCTTCACGAGACAGAGGCGGGGAAGCTCGACGTCGTGGGGCCGCTCGGTTTCCGCAGAGCCAAGGTCAAGATGTTCAAAGAGCGCCTGCGCGAGCTCTTCCCTGGTGATGCGCTCTTCGGAAGAGAGGTGCGCTGGCTGGACATCGGATGCGGGTTCGGGGAGTTGCTCGTGGCCGTCGAGGATCTGGTGGCGCCTGGTTCGGTGATCGAGGGCGTCGAGCCCTCCGAGCCGAAGGCGAGGGTCGCGCGTCAGCGCGGCCTGCGCGTAAAAGGCGGCACCCTGGAAGAGGTCGATCGTAACTATTCCTTCCTATCGATGATAAATGTATTTTCGCATCTTCCCCAGCCGCGGTCGTTTCTTACCGCTCTGCCGAAGGTTCTCGAACCCGGAGGCCGGCTGCTGCTCGTGACCGGCAACGGCGCGGACGTTCCCCCCACGGAATATCCCGATCCCCTCTTTCTCCCGGACCATCTCGTATTCGCGGGGGAGACCCACGTCCGCGGCTTGCTGGAAGAAACGGGTTTCGAGGTGATCCGGATCAGGGCCTATCGATATTTCCTGCCAGAGCCCGCTGTCCTCATCATGGCCAAGAACGCCGCCCGCAGGCTTCTCGGACGCCCCACGATGCCCCTTCGCAACAAAGGCCCGTACCGATCGATGTTCGTGCACGCCCGGCGCCTTCGCTGACCGACACAGTCGTTGTCGGCCGCAGGCTCTCGCGGTATCCTTGGCGCCCCGATTCCGCCTTTGACTACCCATCAGAGATCGCATTCCCGTTGGTTGGATTCGCCGGGACAGGAGCCGACATGAACGTCAGCGTCTTTGGGCTTGGCTACGTTGGATCCGTCACCGCGGCCTGCCTCGCCCAGGAAGGGCACGACGTCGTCGGTGTCGACGTCAACCCCCTCAAGGTCGATCCCGTCAACGACGGGCGGAGTCCGATTCTAGAGAAAGGCCTGGAGGAGGTCGTCGCCGAGGTCGTGGACGCGAGTCGTCTGCGCGCCACACGCGATTCAAGGCAGGCCGTGCTGGAAACCGGGATCTCGCTCGTGTGCGTCGGGACGCCGAGCCGCTCCAACGGCAGCCTCGACGTCAGCTACGTGAAGCGCGTGGCGGAGGAGATCGGCGCTGCTCTAAAGGTAAAGGACGAAGCACACACGGTCGTGTTCCGGAGCACCATGCTCCCGGGGACGACGGAGGGCGTCCTGATCCCCTTGCTCAAAGCGGCATCCGACCGGTCGGTTGGCGATGGACTGTTCGTGGGCGTGAATCCCGAGTTCCTGCGGGAAGGCGAGTCGATCGAGGACTTCTACCATCCAAGTCGCATTGTGGCCGGCTCGGACGACGAGGAAGCGTTCGCGGCCCTTCGCGAGCTTTATGCAACGATCTCCGCTCCGTTCGTCGAGACGAGCATCCGGGCCGCCGAGATGATCAAGTACATCGATAACTCCTTCCATGCCTTGAAGGTGTGCTTCGCCAACGAGATTTCCGAGGTGTGCCGCACCAGCGGTGTGGATCCGCACGAGGCCATGCGGATTTTCGCTCTCGACCGCCAGCTCAACATCTCCCCAGCCTACTTCCGCCCGGGGTTCGCATTCGGCGGCTCGTGTCTTCCCAAGGACCTGCGGGCCATCCTGCACAAGTCCGGTCGCGACGACCTCGATCTGCCGCTGCTGTCGTCGATCCTGCCCAGCAACGAGAAGCAGGTCCAGAAAGCGATCCGAGCTGTCCTCGAGATCGGGAACCCGTCGGTCGGCGTCCTGGGCCTCAGCTTCAAGCCCGGCACCGACGACCTGCGCGAGAGCCCCATCATCGAGGTCATCGAGACGCTCCTCGGCAAAGGTTGCGAGCTCAGGATCTACGATCCATACGTTTCGCTGGGCCGGCTCCACGGGTCGAACAAGGCTTTCCTGGAAGAGCAGCTCCCGCACGTATCGTCGCTGATGAGCGATGATCTAGCGGAGCTGGTCCGGGAGTCCGAGGTGATCGTGATCGCGAGCCGCCAGGAGCCGTTCCGCCAGGTCTTCGATCTCATCGACGAGGGGCATGTGATCGTGGACCTCGTGGGGATCGACGCGCCGGGCCTCGAATAGGCGTACGACGCTCCGATGGCCGGGATTCTCTTCATCGACTGGCGCCCGCACAACCGCCGGGCGGAGTGCCTGGCGGAGGACTTGGGAGCGACTCTGGAGCTGGCACCAAACCGCTTCCGCGGAAAGTCCAGCGCTCCCCTCCGGTACCTGTTCCTCTCGCTCCGAACGTTGGCGCTGCTCCTCCGCCAACGCCCCGACGTCGTCATCGCGTCGTCGCCCCCACCGTTCTGTCCAATGTGTGCGTTCGCGTACGCCCAGCTGTTCGGTCGGGAGTACGTCGTCGACGCGCACCATCTCGCGACAACCGGGTTCTGGTCGCGCGTGCCGTTCGGATTTCGCTTCAACCGCTTCGTCATGAACCGCGCCCTGACCACCCTCGTGCACAACCAGGAGATCGAGCGGATGGCCGGCGAGGATGGGATCTCCGCCCTGACCCTCGAGACCAAGATCCCCGACCTCACGGGCGCTCGGCCGACTCGCGACGGCGGCGAGGACTTCACGGTGCTGGTTCCGTGCTCGTTCGATCCGGACGAGCCCATCGCGGAGATCTGGACCGCCGCCAGGGTGCTGACCGATGTGACCTTCCGACTGACGGGGAACAATGTCCGGCTGGATCCCGGGCTCAAGGGCTCGACACCGCCCAACGTGATCCTGTCCGGATTCCTGTCCCAGACGGAGTACGACCGGCTCCTGTGGTCGTGCGACATCGTCCTGGCGACCGCCACCACCGACTACCCGGTGCGCCCCCGCGCAGCGGCCGAGGCGATAGCTGCCGAGAAACCCATCGTCGCTTCGCGGAACCCGGCGACCGAGAGCCATCTCGGCGAGGCGGCGATTCTGGTCGGCAACAAAGCCGACGAAATCGTCCGCGCCATCGGAGAGATTCGGTCGGACTATGCCCGATATGCGGCCGCGAGCGCGGAGACCAAGCGTGTCCGACGGGCACGTTACGAAACGGAGCTGGAGAGCCTGAAGGAGGTCTTGCGGCAGGTAACGGAAGTCCCGGCCCGAAGCCAGAATGCCCGGTGCCGGGATTCGATCCCGCGCTAGCTCCGGTCCATGAGCCGTCCGACGACCGGAGCGGCAAGCTCCCAGGCGTCGGGGCGGGCGGCAAAGATCCCCCCGGGCTGGTGGGGGTCAGTCTTTCCGTAGGTGAGCGGCTCCCCATGGCAGTCGGTGACCCTCCCGCCGGCACCAGCCAGGACCGCCTCGGGGGCGCAGGTATCCCATTCCTTCAGATACGGGACCGGATGCACGTAGAGGTCGGCTCGGTCCTCGGCGATCAGCGCGCACTTGATGCCGACCGAACCCGAAACCACCCAATCGACTCCACCCGGCAGCTCCTCGAGCCGGGCCAGCCGCTCGTCACCGTGCGATCGCGAGCGGACGACGCGCAGCGATCGCCTCACCTCGGTCCCGACCCGGAGAGAGCGAGCCTTCCCCGAAACGTCGTCCCACCCGTCCACGACCCATGACCCTCCGCCGACCACCCCCAGGAACAGTCGCCCGGGCACGGGCTGATACACGGCGCCGACCGTCGCCCGTCCTTCCACGGCGAGACCGACCATGACGCTGAACTCCCCGTTCCTGGCGATGTACTCGCGCGTCCCGTCCAGCGGGTCGACCAGCCACAAGCGGCCTCCTCCTCCGGGAGCCGGCCCTTTGTCCTCGTCCTCCTCGCTCACGATCCGATCCTCCGGGACCGCGCGGGCGAGTATCTCGAGGATCACGGCGTGGGAGGCCCGGTCCGCCTCGGTGACCGGCCCACCCCACTGCCCCGACCGGATTTCCGGATCGTCCGCGTAGAGATCGACGACCGATCGACCGCCCGCGTAAGCGGCCTCTGCGGCGACGCCAAGGTCCTCGGCCCCGGCTCCCGCCAGGCCGCGCAGATTCTCCTTCACCGTGGCGAGGCTGCTCGTTCTCCCCCCACTCAGACGACGCGGGCCGCCGCGTTCGACTGGGAAGTCCCGACGCCGTCGCGGTCCTCGCCGTCCATCTCTCCGGAGCGCACGTAGCCCTGCTCGACGAGGAAGGCCAGGATCCGCCGGGCATTCTCCTCCGGCGAGTGGGACAGGGTATCGATGGTGAGCTCGGGGTCGATGGGGCGCTCATAGGGATCATCGATACCGGTGAAGTTCTCGATCTCTCCACGCCGGGCCTTGGCGTACATCCCCTTCGTGTCCCGCTCTTCGCACACCGCCAAGGGCGTATCCACGAAGACCTCCACGAAATGGCCGTCATCGACCATCGCGCGCACGTCGTTCCGCGTGCTGCGATAGGGACTCACGGCTGCGGCGATCGCGATTCCGCCGTGACGCACGAGCTCCGACGTCACGAACCCGATGCGTCGGATGTTGAGATCCCGGTCCTCCTTGCTGAACCCGAGGCCCCGGGAGAGGTGCGTCCGCACCACGTCGCCGTCGAGGACTGTGACCTGGCGACCATGCTCGAGGAGCTGCGCGGTGAGCGCCTCCGCGGTCGTGGACTTACCCGCCCCGCTGAGACCGGTGAACCAGATGGCCACCCCCTGCCGGTGACGGGGTGGATACGAGTCCGCGAGGATCTCCGCGACCTCGGGTCGCGTGAACCAGTCCGGCAGCTGGCGGCCCGCCTGCAGGTATTCGTTCCGCACCTGGGTACCCGAAATCGAAGCGGTCCGGGTGCCGCTCGTGACCCTCGAGATCTCCTCGTACCGCTCCTCCTCGGGCAGATAAACCAGTTCGCTGAAGGGGATCACCTCGACGCCGAGCTCCTGACTGTGCTTTTTCACGAGCTCCTGCGCGTCGTAGGGACCGTAGAAGGGGTCACCCTTCGAATCGCGCCCGGGGCTGGCGTGATCCCGGCCGACGATGAAATGGTTGGCGCCGTAGTTCCGCCGGATCAGGGCATGCCACAGCGCTTCCCGGGGGCCCGCCATCCGCATGGCCAGAGGAAGCAGCGCCAGGAGGATCCGATCCGGATCGTAGTACCGGCCCGCCAGCGCCCTGTAGGTCCGCACACGCGTGAAGTGGTCCACATCCCCCGGCTTCGTCATGCCGACCACCGGATGCAGCAGCAACACACCGTCCGTCTTTTGAATGGCGCGCTTCGTCAGCTCCTCATGAACGCGGTGGAGGGGATTCCGTGTCTGGAAGGCCACCACGTTGGCGTGTCCCATGGTGGCCAGTCGGTCGCGCGTCTGAAGTGGCGAGAGCCGCAGGTCCTTGAAGTCGGCGCGCGAGGGGAGGTTCAGCACATCGAGCCTGCCGGAGAGGTTCCAGCCGCCCCAGCGCTCCATCTCGGCCACCAGGGGGTGACGCGGGTCAGTCGATCCGAAAACGCGCGCTGCGAGCTGCTCGCGATCCCACTCGTAGATCTCCTCGATGTCCATCACCGCGAGCAGCTCGTTCCGGCTGTCCCTTAGGACCACGGAGTCGCCGGTTCGCAACTCCGATCCATTCTCGATCGGCAGGGTGATCGGGAGGGGAAACAGGACGCCGCTCGCCAGGCGCATGTCCGCGAGGACCGTTGCGTAATCCTCGGATCCCATGAACCGGTCGAGGGGCGAGAAGGCGCCAGTGGCCAGCAGCTCCAGGTCGCAGACGATCCGGTCCGAAAGCTGAAGCGAAGGAAGCTCCGCGGCGCGGCGCTTGATCTCCGCTTGGCGCTCGGCCGGGACGATCAGATCGACGAGGCGTCCTCCCAAAGGTTGGATCAGATCTGATGTGCTGGACTCTCTCGATGACGACATCGAATCCCCTTCCGATTTCTGTGTGAGATCAAGTTTCGATGGAGGCTTCTCGCGATCGCGGGCTGAACCGGAGCGGACGAACACCAGCCCTTCCGACGAATCCACTATCAGTGAGCAAAATCTATACCACCGGCTCCCTGTCGCGTTCCCCATCCGGTCTCGCCCGGTGAGACGCCGCGACGCAACAGGCTGACGATTCCGACCCGCTCAGGGCGACTCGGAACAGCTCCGCGCGTTCATCCGCCGCGGTATCGAAGTCGAACCTCTCAGCCACCCTTCTCCTCCCCGCCCGGCCCATGATCGCCCGCAACTCACGGTCATCGAGCAGGCGCCCGATGGCAACCGCGGCCGCCTCCGGGTCCCTCTCCGGTACCAGAAAGCCCGACTCCCCGTCCGCCACGAGCTCCGGGATGCCTGAAACCCACGTCGAGACAACCGGCAGCTCCATCACCATGGCCTCGAGGATGACCGTCGGAAACCCGTCCCGGTAGCCGTCCACATCCACCTGCGACAGCAAGGCAAAGAGGTCGGCCTCGGCCATCGCCAAATATACTTCGCTCAGCGACCTGGGTCCCGCGAGATCCACGACCTCATGGAGGCTTTCCGCATCGATCAGCCGATGCAGAGTCTCCCGTTCGGGCCCTCCACCAATGATCTTGCACCTCACGTCGTACCCGGCCCGCTGAAGTACCGCGCATGCGAGGATCAGAGTGGCATGGCCCTTCATTCGGATCAAGCTGCCCACGGAGAGGACCCTGGCGCCTCCCTTCCGTTCTCGGGGAGCCCGTCCATACCCTCCGGTCAGTCGACTCGGTTCCTCGAGATCCACGCTGTTGTGGATCACACGGTATTTCTCCCGGTGCCGATAGCCGGACACACCGTCGAGGTAAGCGGCATTGTAAGCGCAGACCGGGATGATGAATGAGGCATGGCGGATCTTCTCGTTTAAAAGAACCGGCCGCATGTAGATGTCTCCCGAAGCATGGGCCGTGAAGGAGAAGGGCCAGCCTCCGACGAGGTGTGCCGCCAGCGCGGCGTCGCAGCCCGACGTGAAGTGAGCGTGCAGGTGCTGAACCCCGCGCCGACCATACTCGCCCATGAAGCCGATTCCGCCGTAGAAGTGATACAGGATCCGATACCAGTCCCGGGGCGACTGATCCCAAGCACTGCGAAAGAACATCCGGAGCGTTCGGCCGTACTTGAGCGGACTCCTCAGGAGCGCGCCAAGATTGGTGATAAGATACCGGATGAAGTTCCCGGGTCGGGCGTACACGGCGTCCTGGACCGCGCCCGTCCACAGCAGGGAACGCTCCACGTCTTGGCCGACCGGACGCTTCATCGCGAAGACCTCGACACGGAAGCCGCGATTCCGAAGCGAGAGGATCTCCCGGAGGATGAACGTCTCGGTGATAGAGGGGAACGTGCCCACCAGGTAGCCGAGAACGGGCTCGCGGATGACGGTCTCCATGGATCGGGTGCGAGGTCGCGGCGGGGCGCCGCCCGGACAGGCTCAACCCACAAACTAGGGAACTGTCCCGGTCTCGTCACGCCTGGGTTCCAGCGCCAGGAGATCCGTTCGAAACCCACCCCCCATCCCGCAACCCATTTCAAAGTCAGAGTTGACGAACGCCCTCGAGATGGAGAGAGTATAGGCCACACATCTGGCGCGATCTGAGCTCCCTTCCCGGAGGCCGTCGAATCGCCAAGGACTCCACTATGATCAACGCACCAGGCTATCACGCGCGGCGGCTGCCTCCCGCCGTCCTCGCACTCATGTTCCCGCTGGCCATGGCCGGTTGCGGCGAGAAACATTCTTTCTCCTTCACGGGGCACGGGGAGGGACTCCCGATCGAGTCCCTGCATCTTGGGCCACAGGGTCGAACCCTGGGAATCGGGGAATCCCTGTCCTTCGTCCCGGTCGCCCGTGATCCTCAGGGGGATCCGCTGGAGCCCCGGATTTACTGGTCGGCCATGGGGGGACAGATCGACGAGAAGGGGGTGTTCGTGGCTGGTTCGAATACGGGAAGCTTTCAGGTTGTTGCCGAGACCCGGACCCCTGATCCTACGTTCGTCGCCGTCGCCGTCGGGACTATATCGGCGCATGCCATCCCTCCCCTTTCCCTACCCAACGACGGAGGAAACGAGGGTGAGCCGGCCGGGGATCCGACACCGGCGAACACGTCCGACCTGATCTTCCTGGACGATTTCGAGACCGGGGATTTCCGGAAATGGGGTGAGAATGCGCCGCTTGGGGACCCCTTCGCATCGGGCGAAATGGAGGGCGGAGCGCACATCGGCTTCGGTTTCATCACCGACGAGATGGCGCACCGCGGTCGCTATTCCTGGCGGGCGCAAGTAGATCCCCACCTCGCCAGCAACCGGCCCGGCTGGCCGATCGGCAAGGCGTCGCTCGAACGCTGGGGGATCACGGACGGATTCCGCGATTTCACGGTCAGCGCATGGTACTACTTTCCCGTCGACTATCCGGAGGGTGTCTGGACCAATCTCATGCAGCTCAAGGCGCGCCAGAAGCCTCACATTCCGACCACGGTCATCGCGATCAACCAGGATCGTGAGCTGGTCCTCTTCGAGGGGATCCATGAGACGACCGTGAAGGCGAGCTCCGCGGTCGTTCCCCTCGGCCGGTGGGTCCAGATCACCACCCACTTCGTGGTCCGCCGCTGGGGAGGGCAAGCTACGACCTGGATCGACGGTCACAAGGTCCTGGATGTCGGCGGCCTCAATACCCTGGGGCACACCACCACCGGCGACGTTTACTTCGGCGTGGGCAACTACGTGGCGCAGGAGGGGGTCCAGAGATGCCACGTCTACATCGATGATGTGACCGTTTCGCTCGGACCGCCTGGCTGAGGGCCTGGGGTTTTCCAGACTTCTCCCGCCCCACCCCCGCATATTTCCGCTCTCCTGTTCTTGCCCCCTTGGTGATCCTTCCAGTTCACCCTTCGCCTGGCCCTCCACGTGTCTTCTCATCGACGCACCCTTTCCGGAGGGGTATCCTCCCGACCCCTCCTCCCTGCGATTCATCGATGGAATCCGCTTTCCCAAACTGAGCAACGAACCGCCGCTTCGCGGCCTGCATCTACCCCTCTTCCTCCTCCTGGCTATCCCTGCCCGCTGAAACTCCTCTCCGTGCTCGACGCCATCGGAATCCCGTCGGTACGTCCTCTGCATACGCCAGGGGCACCCCCGAAACAGCGAGGACACTTGGTTCACCAACCGGAGAGGTTCAAGATGCAGTCACGGTTGTACAGGCATTATTGCGGGCGCTCCGGGAGGGCCGCCGACGGCTCGTTCGGGGCGCGGGGCAAAGCGACCATCGCCTGCGTGGTCGTAGCGGTAGCGGTCACGACCTGCGGCACCGCCGCTCCTCAGGGATTGGACGATCTCGAGGGGAGGTCCCTGGCCCTCGAGGTGCGGCCTCAGAACGTGACGCTCCAGGCAGAGGAGCGAGTCTCGTTCATGGTATGGGACCTGGACCAGAACCGACAATTCCTGCACCGTTCCCTCCGCTGGGCCGCCGGTGGCGGCCAGATCTCAGACGCCGGCTTCTACACTGCCGGGAGGAAGCCAGGCCAATACCGGGTAATGGCCAGGGTCCGTGGATTCGTCGCGACGGGCGACATCACCATCCAGGTCGCCGAGTCGCCGGGGTCGGATCCACCTCCCGGCGGCGAGCCACCGGGCTCCAACCCCCCGGATGAGGGTGACGAGCCTTCGAACCCCGACGAACCTTCGGACCCCGACGAGCCCTCGGATCCCGATGAGCCGTCGGATCCCGATGAGCCCTCGGACCCCGGCGAGACGCCACCGCCCGCTGGTGGCGCGGTGTTCTCGGAAGGGTTCGAGAGCAATGACTTCCGGAATTGGGGCACCTGGGCGCCACTGAACAATCCCTCGGCCACGGGCACAGGTGGTGGGGGCACGCATATCGGCGACGGCTACATCACCGGCGAGAAGGCCCGCTCGGGAGGCCTGGCCTGGAAAGCGGTCGTCAACCCCGCGACCTCGACTTCACCGGTTGGCAAGGCATCGCTCGAAAGATGGAGCTTGCTCGATGGAATACATGACTTCACGGTATCGGCCTGGTACTACTTCCCGAGCGACTATCCGCCTGTGTGGTCGAACATCATGCAGATCAAGCCACGCGTCTCCCCGTTCGATCCCCCGGCTGTCGTCGCCATCAATCGAGACTACAAGCTCATTCTTTTCGAAGGATTGACGAGCTCAACCATCTTCAAGAGCTCTGCTGTCGTGCCCCGCGGCAGATGGGTCAACATCACGACGAACTTCGTGATCAGCCATACCAACGGGCGCGTGACCGTCTGGCTTGATGGGCAGGAGGTTATCGACGTAAGCGGCCTGAATACGCTGGGGCATGCGGCGAACGACGATGTCTATTTCGGTGTCGGCAACTATGTCACCGAATCCGACCTGACGTATTGCCATGCCTATATCGATGATGTCGTCGTCACGAATTGAGAGGTGATCGGGCTTGAATCCTGGCGACCCGCTGCCAGTCCATCGGGGTCGTGGCCCGGGGCGCTACTGGAGGGTCCTGGGCACGGGGTGGATTGAGAAGACCGCGTTCATGCCACATCCCTCCAGATCCACAGCCCATGCTTCGCGTCGAGCGCCAAGGTCGTAGCACACGATTCTCGTGGGGAGGTCGCCCTTGTCTTCGCGTAACCCCAGTCCGTAACGAACCCAGCGCAGGTTCTCCCTGAACCGGGTCGGCCGGATTCGGGAGAACCCCACCACGATCAGGTGTTCCGTGAGGACGGCGAGGCCCCGACACCATCCCAGCGCATGGAGTGATCCGCTCATCTCGTTCAAGTCAAGGATCTCCAGAACCTGCTTGGAATCCGCATCGGCGATCACGACATGCCCATCTACCGTCGTGAAGTATATCTGGCCATCGAAGACGATCCCGTCGTGGGGCTTCTCCACGTCGATCGGAATCGTCGCGACGTTGGTGGTCAGGCATACTGCGTCCTTCTGCTCGAAGCGAGTAACCCAGATGTCCCCGTCCGGTACGAACACATAGTTGGGGTGGGAATGGTGAGGCTTCGTCGTGACGATCCTCCGATAGTCGATGTCCCGCGAAAAACGTTCCCAGGGACTCTGACCAAGAACGCCCCACTCCCGCACGACCGCTCCATTCGGCTCCACCTCCACCACCATGTCCAGGCCCGTCACCGTTACGAGGAGGGTGTTTCGCTCTGTTGGCCGAACGTGATGCAGATCGTTGAAGAACGGCAACGACAGGTAGTGGACGGTCTCGAAGGTCTCCAGGTCCACCACGAGGATCTCGGTCTGCGTGCACAGATATAGGCGTCCATCCGCGAGGCTCCCCGCCTTGAAAAGGATGCTGGGCTGGTCTTCATGAGCGCAGGCTGTGGGTGGAGACTCGTATTCCAGTCGTACTTTCGGTTCGCTCCCGGACCCCGGGACACAGACCACCACCCCTTGCCTGAACCTGTGCCACTCCTCCTTATGGAGAGCGTTCCTGTTCTGGCGCCCGCCGACAACGAGTAAATCCCGCCATTCGAGTCCGGCCTTTGTCTCCTGAGCCGAAAGCGTCACGTCAAGAAACAGTATCCCGACGAGGTGCCCCATGACGCACTGTCGTCATGCCGGCAAGAAGACCCATCGTACCGTAGAGCATGAGATTCGTCGTGGGCTCAAGCGTGACGGCGAATTGCGCCGCTATGAAGTAGACACCCACAAAAATCAATGCCCAGTAAACACCGAAACGCCCCCAGAGCCGATGGCAGCTGCGAGTCATGGCAAACAGGATAAGCACGTGTACCAGCGCGTAAAGCAGAAATCCGATCAGGCCCAGTTCTATGGTGACATTAAGAAAGGTGTTGTGAACGGCTGGTTCATTGATCTCGAGGCCGCTCCGGGTAAGGATATCCGAGTTGCCCAGGAACTCGGCGGCGTTCTCTCCATAGCCATGAAACCCGTAGCCGAACAAGGGCTTGGACGGAATCATATCCAGCGCAATCTTCCAGATTTCGAATCTCCAGAGCACCGTGCTCTCATCACCAATCCTCCCCTCCAACGTGGAGGGTTGAGCGAACACCATGAGAAACATTCCAATCAGCCCTGTCAGAACCAGCCCTAATCGCATCGCTGCTATGTGTTTGCCATCTCCTGTTCGCATCCAAAGCAAGCCTACCACGGCCGCCAGCGCCCCAAGGTAAACTCCGCGGGTATATGTGAGATATACGCTCAGGAGAATCGCCCCGGCCAGGACCAGCAACAGAACCCTGCCGAGACCGAACACCCAGCGGTAATACGCGAGATATACCATACAGAACGCCAGGCTCAATTGGAGCCCATTCCACGCGGGCTGCATTAGGACTCCGCCGGAACGGATGCTGTCGATCCACCGGTTCACCTCGGGGTCCATGATCCAAGCGGGAAAGGACAGGCCGCGGAGCTCTTCCACTTGCCAGAGAACCGAGAGCACGCAGCTGTAAGATGCCAGCAAGAACATCACCAGGAAGAACGACCACAGGTCCTTCGGTCTTGATCTGGCGTTCGTGATCGCGACGAACATCACCAAGGGGATTCCGAGCGTCCTCGCAAATGCAGCTACGGTCGCGTTCGAGAACGTCCCATTGAGGAAGCCGTTCATGACCCCATAAACCAGGAAAGCCCCAATACTCATCGTTGTCCAGTCCAGCGTCCACTTCGCCCGTCCAGAGGGCTGAAAGAACAGAAGCGAGGTCAGAAGGATCAGAAGGGCTGGATGATCGGGGCGCTCGAAAAGGGAGAACGTGCCCGAAAAGAACAGGTTCGAATACAGCGCGACAGCCGAAACATAGAGACCCAGGGCCGCGCCCACATTCCACAAGGCCAGCAGACCGAACGAGACCAGCCAGCAGAGAACCGCGAGATTGCGAACAGGCTCTGCATCAATGCAGGTGAGAAACAGCAAGCCCAGGGAAGCGAGGATGAGGGCGCTCTCGGCGCTCTCCAGAGGCTCCTCCGCAGCGTCCAGCCTTATCCGGGATCGACCCGCTCTGGTATCGGGAAGGGCAATGCTCACTCCTCAGTTCTCCCGGAGGCCCTCCCGCTGACAGCCAGGCCTCCATTCCCGATCAAGGTGGGATCCAGCCCCCGGCCCGCGCCGCGATCGCCTCCCGTCTGCCACGCGCCCACCAGCTTGCCATCCCTGGCGAAGCGCTCGATCACGACGATCGGAGACGTCGGGCCTCGCCGCCCATCGGCCGTGCTCAAAGCGCCGAGTCGGACAAGGACCCTATCTATGTGATCGTTCAGATCCAGCTCCAACCTATAATGCGGAATCTGAGGCTGGCACATTCGCAAGGTTATGTTTCGGCTCGGATCCGTGAGCACGATTCCGAAAGCGATGGGCAAGGATGCGCGACAGAACCCAGACACCGATCTGATCCGCTCGGGCTCGCCATCCTTCAATTCTCCCAGGAGGACATCATCGCCGAGGTCGATTTGAGATGTAAAGTTCTCGGGGCCGAACAACGCGAGCTCGAGTCGCACTCCCTCCCTTTCAGCGATGAATCTCGCTCCCGATGGGCCTCGTCGCAGTTCCGAACCGGGAGCGAAATTGTATCTCGTTTCTACCGAGTGGATCCCTTGGCCTGACAGTAAATCGAGAACGATCCAGTACCCATGGCGACTGGCGATGATCAAGCGATCATGGGTTACGGGATCGGCCAGCCGGGCATACCCCAGGTGGCGACCCCACATGACATCGAAGTCCACCGCTGTCGACCATAGCAGCGTCCGCGGCTCGGGAGGGTCCCAGATCTCATACCTGTCCGCCATGATGCCCTGGTCCTCACCATCCACCCTGACCGTATTGTGCGCGCGAGTCGTTCGAAGCCTGCGCCATTCCCGCACCAGGTCCGCAATAGGGGACGACTCCTGTCCTGGCGCAATGTCCCTGAAACCACCCACGCCGGGATCATAGAGCATGGTCACCCCCCGGACTGCAAGGACGACCGACAGGGCGTCCGCGTGCGCGTGCTTTCGATTCGCCGAGTAGCCAAAGGGCCCGCAATCCCAGACCAGAACATCCGGCCTCGCGGGGTCTCCCATTCGCGACACATAGTATCCCCCCTCGGGAAAAGCCCTTGAGCCTTCTTCGGGGGATTCCAGCGCATGCGCCGCCTGAAGTTCCTTGCTCGCGACCCACCACGAATGGTCGCCAACAC
>JBOHRW010000139.1:0-19016 GCA_050732935.1 Gemmatimonadota bacterium | reverse complement strand
CGTAGCCGGCCGGCCCGGAGCCGATGACGGCGACGTCGACCTGGAGAGCTTTTTCGTTCTTGGCCATCAAGCGCTACGCCACTTCGAACTGGAGCTTCTTCAGTTCGGCCCCGGGCACTCTTGACTCCAAGTTCAAGATCTCGACGCCAACAGCCTGTCGATTGGCGTCGAAATCGGGCACGATACCAGGTCGCACCTCCTCCGACTCCACGATCTCGCTCTCGTCGAGACGCAGGTAGAGCGCGTCCGCCTCTTCGTCGTAGTGTAGTCTCATTCTTTCTTCGCGCTCCTGTCGAAAAAAGCCCGTCACGATCCGCAGTGGCGACCCGCGGTGATTATAGACCACCCGTAGGATCCTGCCCTCCCTCTCAGGGATGGTGATCAAGGCGTGACGTAAGTCGGCATCCACTCGATCGGGCTCCTCGGAGTCTGGCTGTCGCAATGCGCTACGCCTGCGCGTTCCACGCGTCATCGAGGGTTTGCATGCGTTCCATGTTCCGTTCTTCAGCGCTCATCGGCACTCCTGGGCAAGAGTCTGACATCATGGCGAGGCGGCCCCCACCCTTGGCCATCAAGCTTCTCTTCTACTCCCGGCTACGCCTCCAGCAACAGCCGCTCCGGCCCCTCGAGCAGCTCGCAGATCCGCCTGAGGAATTGGACCGCGGGCGTCCCGTCGACCAGGCGGTGGTCGTAGGAGAGCCCGAACCACATCATCGGGCGGATCACGATCTGGCCCTCCCGGGCCACGGGGCGCTCGACGATCTTGTGGATTCCGAGAACCGCGGACTCGGGCTGGCTGATGATCGGGGTCGAGAGGATGGCGCCGAAGCCGCCGGCGTTCGAAAGCGTGAAGGTCCCGCCCTGGATGTCCTCCATCGCGAGCTTCCGCTCGCGGGCCTTCTTCGCCAGCTCGTCGATCTCGCCGGCGATCTCGACCATCGACTTGCGGTCGGCGTGCTTGACCACCGGCACGATGAGGCCGGCCTCGGTGTGAACGGCGACCCCGATGTGGTAGAAGCGGTGATAAACGATGTCGTCCCCCCGTATGGACGCGTTGACCTGCGGGAACTCGCGCAGCGCGGCGATCGACGCCTTCATGACCAACGGCATGTAGGTGAGCTTGTAGCCGTGCTCGGCGAAGAAGTCGTCCTTGATCCGCTCACGGAGCTCGACCAGGTCGCCGAAGTCGCACTCGTCGACGGTCGTGACGTGGGCCGCCGTGTGCTTGGACTCCGCCATCCGGTGGGCGATCGTCTTCCGGATCGAGGTCATGGGGAGGATCTCGACCGGCTCGTCGGGGCCGTACTCGCGGGCCGAGGTCTCGGTGGCCGGCTGGGCCGGCGCGGCTTCCTCGGCGGCCGTCACCGCCTCCGCCTCGGGCGCGGCCTCCAGGTACGTCAGCACATCGTCGCGGGTAACCCGTCCGCCCTTCCCCGAGCCCTCGATCACGGTCAGGTCCAGCTTGTGCTCGCGGGCGAGCTTCCGGACCACGGGCGAGGTCTTCATGTCCTCCGGGATGACCGCCTCGCGGCGCCCGGCGGCGGGACGCGCCGGGGCCCTGGCCGCCGGACGGCGGGCGGGCTCCTCGGCGGTTGCGGCCGCGGCTTCCTCCTCCGCGGGCTCTTCTTCCGCTTCTTCGGTGGGCGCCTTTTCGGCGGGCTTTTCCTCGGCCTCTTCGGCGCGCGGCTTCTCCGCCTTCTTCTTGGGTGCCTCCCCTTCCGCGGCGTCCTCCTCGGGCTCCTCCTCGGCTTCCACCTCCTCGCCTTCCTGGGCGATCAGGCCGAGGACCTCACCGACGGCGACGGTGGCGCCCTCCTGCTTCTTGATCCGGGCCAGCGTGCCGGCGCGGAAGGCGGTCACCTCCATGTTGATCTTGTCGGTCTCGAGCTCGACGACGGGCTCGTCGGCCTCGACCGTGTCGCCCTCCTTCTTGAGCCACTTACCGACCGTCGCCTCGGGCACGCTCTGCCCGAGCGAGGGGACCTTGATCTCCAGTGGCATCCCTTTCCCTCCGCTAAGTCTCCGAATCCGACAGCATCAACGGATGGGGACCAAGAACGGCATCAGCGGACTGGTCCACCTCTCCGATCTTTCCATCCTCGAAGCCTATCTGCCGTCATTAGCCGACACCAATGGCCCTTCAGATCTCGGCGGTGGCGCGGATCCCCGCGGCCACCTGGTCGACGTCGGGCATGTAGTGGGCCTCCATCATGGCGGCCGCGGGGAACGAGGTGTTATGGCCGCAGATCCGGCGCACCGGGGCGTCCAGATCCCAGAAGCAGCGATCGGCGATCGTGGCCGCGATCTCGCCGCCGATCCCGCCCGTCCGGGGCGCCTCGTGGACGATCACCGCCCGGCCGGTCTTCCCCACCGACTCGAGGACGGTCGGAAAATCGAGCGGAAGGAGGGTCCGGAGGTCGATCACCTCGACCTCGATCCCGTCGTCCTCGGCCATCCGATCGGCGGCTTGCATCGTCACGTGCAGCATGTAGCCGAAGGTGATCGCCGTGACGTCCGTCCCCTCGCGGACCACGTCGGCCTCGCCGATCGGCGTCGTGACCTGGTCGCCCTCGGAGAGATCGTCCTTGATCGATCGGTAGAGCTTCTTGTTCTCCCAGTAGATGACGGGGTCCTGGCTGCGGATCGCGGAGCGGAGGAGACCGGCCGCGTCCCGAACGGTCGACGGCGCCACCATGACCAGGCCGGGCACGTTCATGAATAGCGCCTCGTTGGACTGGCTGTGATAGACGCCGCCTCCCACACCACCCCCCCACGGGCAGCGGATCGTGATCGGCATATCGTAGCGCCCCACTGTCCGCCAGCGATAGCGGGCGATCTGCTGGACGATCTGGTCGAATGCCGGGTGGATGAAATCGGCGAACTGGATCTCGGGCAGGGGGCGGCAGCCGACCATCGCCGCGCCCACGCACATGCCGGCGATCAGCGACTCGGAGATCGGGCTGTCGATGATGCGCTCGGGGCCGAACTCCTCGAGGAGCCCGCGCGTGGCCTTGAAGACCCCGCCGTAGATGCCCGTGTCCTCGCCGATCAGAAACGTGGTCGCGTCCTTCGTCATCTCCTCGTGGAGGGTGCGGTTGATGGCGTCGATGTAGGTAATCTCGGCCATCGCTACGCCTCCTCCCCGCTCTCGCGACCCAGGACCTCGAAGCCCCGGTACTTCTCGGCGTAGACCTCCGTCAGGTAGGCGTCGGCCTCCGGTCGCGCGCTGGCCTCGGCGAACTCGATCGCCTCCTCGATCTCCTGGCGTACCCGCGCCTGGATTTCCGCCACGGCGTCGGCGTCCAGGAGGCCCTTTTCGCGCAGGTACTCCTCGTAGCGAGGGATGGGATCCCGCTCCATCCACGCCTGGACCTCGTCCTCCGAGCGATAGTCGGCGGGGTCGATATCGGAGTGGCCGAACCAGCGGTAGGTCTTCATCTCGATCAAGGTCGGTCCATCACCCTTGCGGGCGCGCTCCAGGGCCTCACGGGTCGTGTTCCAGACCTGGACGACGTCGTTGCCGTCAATCGTGATCCCCGGGAAGCCGTAGGCGTCGGCGCGGTGGCTGAGATCGGTGAGAGCCGTCGTGAGCGAGACCGGGAGCGACTCCGCCCACAGGTTGTTCTGGACGACGTAGACGATCGGCAGGGCGTGCACGCCGGCGAAGTTACAGGCCTCGTGGAAGTCCCCGTGGGCGGTGGCGCCGTCGCCACAGAAGGCGACCGCGACGTTCTCCTTCTTCAGCATCTTGAAGCCGAACGCGGCGCCGGTCGCGGTGACCCAGTTCATGGCGATCGAGGTGGCCGGCTGCATGACCCACCAGTCCGGGTGCCAGTAGTGACACGCCGTGTAGCGCCCGTGGTCAGGCGAGTCCACGCGCCCGTAGACCTGCGCGGCCAGGAACCGGAGGGGGATCCCCTTGCCGGTCGAGGCGCCGAGGTCGCGATGGCTGGGACCCACGAAGTCCTCTTTCCGCATCTGGAAGGCGATGACGACGTCGCAGGCCTCCTGGCCGATCTGGCTGTAGAAGGTCCCCTCGAACCGGCCCTGGCGGAACAGCCGCCGCATGCGGGCGTCGAACTCGCGCGTCTTCACCAGGCGCTCGAAGAGGTCGAGCCTGTGGCCGTCCGATGCCCCCTTCATCTCGCCGCCGAGACGGTACTTCTCGGGGAACTTGCGGTCGATGTCGACGGCCTGGGACTCCTTCCGGCGCTGGTCCTGGAGGAACGCCTTCTTCTCGTCGACGGTGGCTTCCTGGGCTTCGGCCTCCGCCTGCTCAGCAGTCGGCTCCTCGGGCTTGGCCTCCTCGGCCTGCTCCGCGGTCGGGCCCTCCTCGGTCTCGCCCCCGGACGCCTCGGGCTCCTTCGCTCCCGCGTCTTCGGGGGCCTCGGCCGCGGCCTCCTCCATCTCCGGCTCCTCGACCTGCTGGGCCACCCCCTCCTCGGTCGACTCCCCGGTCCGGGTCTCCTGGTCCTCGCTCATCGCTTCCTCTCTCGATGAATGCGGATGCTTCCACGATGTGATCGATGGCGCATGACGTCCCTGGTCGTCATCCCGCGGACGCCCGGATGAGACGGCTCTTCATGAGCTGCCGGTCGGCGCGGTACGAGCTCCTGACCAGCGGCCCCGCCTCGACGTGCGCGAAGCCCATCGCTTCGCCAATCCGGGCCAGCTCGGCGAACTCGTCCGGGTGGACGTAGCGCGCGACCTCCAGGTGCCACGCCGAGGGCCGCAGGTACTGACCCAGCGTCAGGATGTCCACGTCGCGCTCGACCAGGTCGCGCATCACCGCCAGCACCTCGGCCGTGCCCTCGCCGAGACCGAGCATCATCCCCGTCTTGGTGACCGCCCAGGGCGCCCATTCGCGAGCCCGGGCGAGGAGCTCCAGCGTCACCTCGTAGACGCCGCCGCCGCGCGCCCGGCGGTAGAGGCGCGGCACGGTCTCGACGTTGTGGTTCAAGACATCGGGCCGGGCGTCGAGCACCGCCTGCAGCGCGTCCCGGTTGCCCTGGAAGTCGGGGATCAGGACCTCGACCGACGTTCCCGGCGAGCGCTCGCGGATCTCGCGGATGCACTCGGCGAAGATCCCGGCGCCGCCGTCAGAGAGGTCGTCCCTGTCGACCGAAGTGATCACCACGTAAGAGAGCCCCATCCGGACGATCGCCTCGGCCAGCCGCGACGGCTCGTCCAGGTCGAGCTCGGTCGGCATCCCCTTGTTGACGGCGCAGTAGCGGCAGCCGCGTGTGCAGGTGTCGCCCAGGATCATGAACGTGGCGGTCCCGTGGCCCCAGCACTCGCCGATGTTCGGGCAGCGCGCCTCCTCGCAGACGGTGTGCAGGCCCTGCCCCTGCACGACCTCCTTCACGGCCACGAACTCGGGCCCGCCTCCGGCGCGGATCTTGAGCCATTCCGGGCGCCGCTGGCGAGTGCTCGAGGAGACCGGCGGGGTCGCGCCGGGCGCGGAGGTCGTCGTCGTCATCGTCCCTCTCCGGCAAGCCGCGGACCGGCGCTCGGTCCGAAGACGTCCTGGAACGCTTGTCCGATGGCGCGCTCCACACCCTCGCGATCGACCGCGCAGCCGAGGAGCTTCGCCATCGACGTCACCCGCCGATCTGCGATTCCGCACGGCACGATGAGATCGAAGTACGAGAGGTCGGTGTCCACGTTGAGCGCGAAGCCGTGATGGGTGATCCAGCGCGAGACGCGGATCCCCATCGCCGCCACCTTGGCGTCCCCGACCCAGGCGCCCGTGAGCCCCTCCGCGCGCCCCGCGGCGATGCCAAAACCGGCGAGAGCGCGGATCAGGACCTCCTCTAGGTCGCGCAGGAAGCGGTGCAAGTCGCGGCCCCGGGGCGCCAGGTCGACGATCGCGTAACCCACGATCTGACCGGGTCCGTGGAACGTGATGTCGCCGCCCCGGTCCGTCTCGACGAACTCGACGCCGCGACCGGCGAGCTCCGCCCGGGAGCCCAGGAGATGGGCGATCGTGCCTCCCTTCCCCAGCGTCACGACCGGAGGATGGGAGAGGAGGAGCAGCGTATCGGGGATCTCCGCCGCCGCCCGCCGCGCGACCAGCTCGCGCTGGAGCGTCCACGCGTCCCGGTACGCCACCTCCCCCAGACGATCCACCGCCACGGCGGCACGCAGGTCCGGGGCGCGAGTTTGTCGGGCGGCCGAAATCGTCATCGGGGTTCTCCGGAAGAGCGTGGGAGCGGCCGGGGACACGCCCGGCTGCGAACGATCGCCTAGAATCGGGTGCTCAAGGTATTCCGGCCGGTTTCGGCCTGCAACGCGAGGATGGTACGGGCACGAACTAACGCCCGGCGCCGGTCGCCCGCCCCCAGCCCGTCAGGGACACCCGGTCGGGGGCGAAGGCTGACAGATCGAGGGGTTCCGGCCGGCCGGTTACGAGCGCCGCCACCGAATCCGCGGTCAGGGGGGCCAGCAGAATGCCGTTCCGGTAATGGCCGGTCGCATAGGCGAGGCCCGGCAGGTCGGGATCGGGGCCCAGGACCGGCAGGCTGTCGGGCGTGCCGGGCCTGAGGCCCGCCCACCGCGAGACGACCTCGGCCTCGGACAGGACGGGCAAGATGTCGACGGCGGTCGCCACCAGCGCGTCCACCTCGAGCCGGCTCACCCGGTCGTCGAAGCCGCGCTCCTCGACGGTGGCGCCGATCACGACCCGACCATCGTCCCGCGGAACACAGTAGGCGCCGCGCCCGCCCACGATCCCCCGGATCGACGGACCCCGGGGGAGGACGGCCGCCATCTGTCCCTTGACCGGCCGGACGGGGAGCGGTCGGGGGAGCCCCGGGAGCCCGCCGCTCCAGGCCCCGGCGGCCAGGACGACCCACCCCGTCGCCACCCGGCCCCGGTCCGTCTCGACCCCCGCCACGCGCCCATCGGCCGACAAGAGCGCCCGGACGGCGGTTCCGGTCTCGATCTCGATTCCCGGGGTGGAGCGGGCGGCGGCCTCGGCCGCCGCCATGAGCGGGAGCGGATCCACCTGGTTGTCGTCGGGCAGGTGGAGCCCGACGGCCGCCGTTTCGGTCACGGCCGGCTCGAGACGACGGATTTCCCCACCCTCGAGAATCTGGGCCTCGAGGCCCCGCGCACGCTGAGCCTCGGCGCTCCGCCGGAGGCGACCGGCCTCGACCAGCGTGAGCGCGACAACCAGAGTCCCGTCCGCGCGATAGCCGACCTCGAGCCCCGTCTGGGACTCGAGCTCGGCCACGAAGTCGGCGTAGCCCGCGCGCGCTGCCAGGCACAGGTCGAGCATGGCCTGCCCGGCTTCCGGGCCGGGGACCTCCACCAGCAGGTCTTCGGCGGCCTCCATCTGGGGGGACAGCATCCCGGCGGCCGCGGTTGACGCCTCCTGCCCCAGGTCCGGTCGCCGCTCGAGGATCCGGACGGTCAAGCCGGCCCTCGCCAGGGCGCGGGCGGTCAGGCATCCGACCAGCCCGCCACCGATCACGACGACATCCGGGGAAGCGCGCATTGCCATGAGTTGCAAACTACCGATTCATATCGTTGCAAACAACCGAACAGAGTCGTTGCAATCGACTGATTGCTTCTGTTGCAATAAGCCGATTGCTGGGGCAATATTCAGCCAAGACGAGGTTTCCTTCCCGCCGGTCAAGGAAGAGATGGACTACCACTACAAATCCCGTGTGATCGATGCGGAGCTGGCCACCCGCCTTTCCTCGACCGGGGCCGTCCTCATCGAGGGACCAAAAGCATCTGGCAAGACATCGACCGCCAGGCAGTTCGCGGCAAGCGAGGTTCTTCTCGACGTGGACGAGAACGCCCGTCGGGCCATCGCGATCGACCCGACTCTGGTGCTCGACGGCGAGGTTCCTCGACTGATCGACGAGTGGCAAATCGAACCAGCGATCTGGAATCACGTTCGACGCATGGTGGACGACCGGAAGGAGCCCGGTCAGTTCATTCTGACCGGGTCGGCGCTCCCGTCGGATGACGTTACGCGACACGGGGGAGCCGGCAGGCTCACGCGCCTCCACATGCGACCCATGTCCTTCTTCGAGACCGGCCACTCTACGGGAGCTGTATCCGTGCGAGCGTTGCTCGACGGCATAGTTACGCCTGTCTCAGACTCCGGTCTGACGATGGCCGCTATCTCGGAGCGTATCGCGGTCGGCGGCTGGCCGGGTCATCTGGACCGTACGGTCCGTCAGTCGGTCCAGGCGGTACGAGACTACCTCGAGGAGATTCGACGTGTCGACATCGGTCGCCTGGACCAGACCCGCAGAGATCCCGATAAGGTCGGACGTCTCCTACGGTCCCTGGCTCGAAACATCGCAACGTTCGCGGCGACAACCACGCTCGCTGCCGACACCCGTGGAGCCGAGGGGCCTCTGGATGTTGACACTGTACGAGCTTACCTCACGGCCCTCGAACGCCTGATGATCCTCGAGGATCAGCCGGCATGGGCACCACATCTGCGCTCGAAGTCAAGGCTGCGACAAGCGCCGAAGCGCCATTTCGTCGATCCGTCATTGGCAGTCGCCGCGCTGCGCGCCACGCCGGATCGATTGCTGGGGGATCTAAACCTCTTCGGCTTTCTGTTCGAATCGCTGGTCATCCGTGATCTCCGCGTCTATGCACAGGCAGCTGATGCAAGAGTCCTACAGTATCGAGACAACACCGGCCTCGAGGTGGACGCGATCCTGGAAGCTGAGGACGGCCGCTGGGCCGCGTTCGAAATCAAACTCGGTCCGCGTCTGGTCGATGAGGCCACCGAGAATCTTCTGACTTTCGCCGAGCGAGTAGACACCAGGAAATCCGGAGAACCAGCCGTTCTGGCGGTGATCGTCGGGACCGGCTACGGCTATATGCGGGATGACGGCGTCGCCGTGATCCCGATCGGTGCGCTGGGACCATAAAAGAAGGTACCCGTGCGCGGGAGACTCCTCGATACCTGCACGGCTGGCCAGCCGGCCGGACCGCTTTACGGAGCGCGCCGGACGGGGCTAGACTCGTCCCGGCCACGATTTCCTAGCCGGGGGTATGCGTCGATCTTATACTCCCGGATTCACGATGAAGATCATCGCCAACCCGCGCGCCGGGCACGGGAAGGGAGCGCGCAACATCGAGGCCTTGCGTGACGCGATCCGGCGCCGGGGCATGGACGGCACCGTCTTGCTGACGGAGCGACCGCGTCATGCGACCGCGATCGCGCGCGACCTGGCGGGCAACGAGTCGCGAATCGCCGTGCTGGGGGGCGACGGAACGATTGGCGAGGTGGCGGACGCCCTCGCTGGGAGTGGAACCGAGCTGGCGATCCTCTCGCTGGGCACCGGCAACGACGTGGCGCGCAGCCTCGGCCTGCCGCTCAACGACCTCGAGGCGTCCCTCGATGTGGCCGTCGACGGGCAGGTCCGCGAGATCGACTTGGGGCGGGAGCGCGACCGTCATTTCATCTCCGTCCTGGGGCTCGGCTTCCCCGCGGTCGTCGCCCAGCAGGCCAACCACACCCGACTGCAGGGCTCGACGGCGTTCTTCGTGGCGGTCTACCGCGCGATCAGCCGCCTCGAGCCCCTTCCCATGACGATCCGGCTCGACGACCGCACCCTGGAGAGCGAGTGCGTGGCGGTGATGGTGCAGAACACCCCCTTCACCGGTGGGGGCCTGCGCATGGCTCCCGGGGCCAAGGTCGACGACGGCCTCTTCGACGTCGTCGTCGTGAACGGAATCGGCAAGCTGGACCTGATGATCAACTTCCCCAGGATCTACCGGGGCCGGCACCTGGAGCACCCGAGCTTCGAGGTCTACCGGACGCGGAGCGTGCGGATCGACGCCGCCTCCCCACTGCCCAAGATGTTCGACGGCGACATCGAGGGGTTCTCGCCGGTCGAGGCGACCGTCCTGCCGCGAGCGCTCAAAGTCGTAGTCCCCCCGAATGGCCGTGGCTGAGAGCCTCGACCGTATTGCCGGCTTCCTGACCGGGAAGCGTCTCCTCATCACTGGCTCGACGGGCTTTCTCGGCCAGCCGCTGGTCGAGAAGATCCTGTGGGCGGCTCCCGAGGTGGAGCGAATCTGGGTCCTGATTCGCCCCAAGCGGCGCTTCGGCGGCGACCTCGAGCCCCCGGAGGAGCGGCTCCAGAAGGAGCTCTTCTCCTCGAGCGTCTTCGACCGCCTGCGCTACCGCCACGGCGAGGGCCTGCAGGCGTTTCTCGAGGAGAGGGTGGTCGCCGTCGGCGGCGACATCTCCGAGGACGGCCTGGGAATCGAGCCCGGCCTGCGCGACGAGCTCCAGCGCACCCTCGACGTCGTGATCAACAGCGCCGCCGTCGTCGCGTTCGACGCGCCGATCGATGACGCGCTCGAGCTCAACACCATGGGCGCGGGCCGGGTCGCCGATTTCGCGGCGGGGTGCGATCACGCCCTCCTCTTGCACGTGTCGACGGCTTACGTCTGCGGGGCCACCAACGAGACGATCCCCGAGATCATCCATCACGATGGCGATCCGTCCGCGGGCGAGCCCTTCCCGCCCCGGCGGTTCGCCGACCCCGCACTCGACATCGAGCACATCCGGGCCCTGATCCGGCGGGTCGAGGAGGAGGGTCACGGCCCCGAGGTGCGCCGCGAGCTCGTGCACTCGTTCGTCCAGCGCCGCCAGGGACGCGGGGCGGACCGCTCCGAGCCGCGGCGGGACATGATCCAGAACCTGCGGGGTCGGTGGATCAAGAACCGCCTCGTGGAGGAAGGGATGGCGTGGGCGCGCCAGCGCGGCTGGAACGACACCTACACGTACACGAAGGCCCTCGGCGAGCAGGTCGTTCTCGCCCGGCGTGGCGACACGCCGACGGCCATCGTCCGGCCGGCGATCATCGAGAGCAGCCTCGCCGAGCCGAGCCCGGGCTGGCTCGACGGACTGCGCATGGCGGACCCGCTGATCGCGGCGATCGGCAAGGGCCGGCTGCGCTCGCTACCCCTCGATCCCGACGTGACGCTCGACCTGGTGCCCGTCGACATGGTCGTCAACGCGATGCTGGCGGCCCTCCCGCGTCTCGCCGAGGATGGAGGCCTGGCGGTGTACCAGGTGGCGACCGGGGCTCGCAACGCGGCGAAGATGGGGCACCTGCACAACCTCATCGTCCGCTACTTCCAGGCCAATCCCATGTTCGACCGCCGAGGGGAGCCGATCCGGGTCAAGCCGCTCTCGTTCCCGCCGCCCCCCGTCTTCCGCTTCCAGCACCGGCTCAAGTCGGTCCCGCTGACCCAGGCCGAGAACGCGCTCGAATGGCTCATCGAGCGCGGGATCGCCGCCGCCACGCTGAGCCGGACGCGGCGCCGGATCGCCGCCGCCCGGGCGGCCCTCGACAAGCTCTACTACTACGGCGAGCTCTACGAGCCCTACCTGAACCTCGACTGCCGATTTCTGGTGGACGAGACGATGCGCCTCTACGAGTGGCTGTCCCCCGACGACCGGCGGCGGTTCAACTTCGACGTCTCGCGGATCAACTGGCGTCACTACATGCAGGTCCACATCGCCGGGGTCAAGAAGCACATCCTGAAGATCGAGCGCGCCGGGACCCTGGAGGTGGACGACGAGGACGCCGCCCGCCAGGCATCGGTCTCGACGATCTTCGATCTTCTCGAGGCCACCGCCCGGCGCCTGCCCGACGGCATCGCCCTCCAGATGAAGCGCGACGAGGAGTGGCAGACGATGACTTTCGCCGAGCTCCGCGAGGCCGCCCTCGCCATCGGCGACGGGCTCCTGCGCTTGGGGCTCCGGAAGGGGGACCGCGTCGTCCTGTGGTCGGAGAACCAGCCGGCCTGGGGCGCGGCCTATATGGGGGCGACCTCGGTCGGGCTAATCGTGGTCCCCTTGGACGCCCAGACCTGGCACCGCGAGGTGTGGTCGACGGCCCGCTTCACCGAGGCCCGGGCGATCCTGGCCTCGTCCGGGTGCTTCGCCGAGTTCACGGCGGAGGAGCTGGCGGTGAACGAGCGCGAGCGCCACTCGATCCCGCTGCTGGACGTCGAAGACGGCTGCCGCCCGTTCGACCGCGACGAGTACCCTCGCTCGACCCGGCCTCCCCTGGCCGCGGAACCTGTCCCACGGCCCGAGGTCGACTCCGACGATCCAGCCTCGATCATCTTCACGACGGGCACGGCGGTGGATCCGCGCGGCGCGGTGCACACACATCAGAACTTCCTGAGCAACCTGTTCGGCATCAGCCGCGTGCTGTCGGTCAGCGAGCAGGACCGCTTCCTGTCCGTCCTGCCCCTCTACCACGCCCTGGAGTTCACCTGCGGGTTCCTGGCGCCCATCCACCACGGCGGCACGGTCACCTATGCCCGCTCGCTCAAGCCCCGCGTCATCCTCGAGGCGATGCGCGAGACCGGGACCACGATCATGCTCGGCGTACCGACCCTGTACGCGCTCATCCGCGAAGACCTCGAGCGACGGGTGCTGGGGGTCGGTAAGTCGCCCATTCGCTCCAACCTGATGGAGACGACCAAGCAGATCAGCCGCTCCTGGGAGCGGACGTTCAGCCGCAGCATCGGGCGCCAGATCTTCAGCCGCGTCCACCAGGAGATGGGCGGGGGAATCCGCTTCTTCGTGAGCGGCGGGAGCGCGCTCGGGCGCGAGCTCTACCAGGATTACCAGGCCATGGGGCTCACGATCTACGAGGGCTACGGGCTCACCGAGACGGCGCCCGTCCTCACCGTGAACCCGCTGTACCAGAGCCGGGCCGGGTCGTGCGGCAAGCCGCTCCCGGGCGTCGAGCTCCGGCTCTGGCACACCGACAGCGACGGCGTCGGGGAGATCATCGTGCAGAGCCCGAGCCTCATGAACGGCTACTTCAAGAACCCGGGCGCAACCGAGCGCGTGATCATCGACGGCTGGTTCCACACCGGTGACCTGGGATGGGTCGATGCCGACGGATACCTCTACATCACCGGGCGCATCAAGGACGTGATCGTCACCGGCGGCGGGAAGAACGTCTATCCGATCGACCTGGAGGCGATCTATCGGGCGATACCGGCCGTGCGCGAGATCTGCGTGGTGGGGGTGCCGAGCGGGCTGACCGAGGAGGTCCACGCGGTCGTCGTCCCCGAGCGGAACGCGGTCGAGGAGGCCGGCGACCTGGCCGAGGTGCGCAAGCTCGTCCAGCGCGACATCCAGGCCCTGGCTCGCGAGCTTCCGAGCTACCACCGCGTCCAGCAGCTTCACGTGTGGGGCGAGCCGCTGCCCAGGAACCGGTCCGGGGAGATCGACCGCGCGGCGGTCAGGGAGCGCGTGCGGAAGGGGATCCGCGCGCCGACGCCGGCTCCCGCCGAAGGCGGTCGAGAGCGACTGGCCGACGCGATCGGCCGGGAGCTCGCGCGGCTCTCCGGCTTCCCGGCCGGCGAGATCCGCCTCGACCGCGACCTGTACGACGACCTCGGCCTCGACAGCCTGAAGGCCATCGAGCTGTTCCTGTTCCTCGAGCACGAGCTCGGGATCCCGCTTGACGACGACGAGGCCTCGCGCGTGCGGACCGTCGAGGAGCTCCTCGCGGCGGCCGGCGTCCCGTCCCGGGCCCGCGCGCGGCCGCCGGCCGCCCGTCGGCCGGAGATTCGGTCGGCGCTGCCGTTCGACGAGCGGTCGGTCCTGGACCGATGGCTCTTCGAGTCGGCCGTGCTGGGGCTCGAGACCCTCTACGGATCGTACTTCGACCTCACGATCGAGCTCCCGGAGCACCTGCCGCGGAAGAGCCCCTATTTGCTGGCCGCCAACCACTCGAGCCACCTGGACGCGCCCGCCATCCTCTCGGCCGTCCGGAGGATCCGCGGCTCCGGGGCGGCGCGCGCCATCCACGTGCTCGGGGCCCGCGACTACTTCTTCGACACCGCGCTCAAGCGCTGGTTCTTCAGCACCTTCCTCAACGTCGTCCCGATCGAGCGCGAGGAGGCTTCGCTGGCGGGGCTCAGGATGGTGAAGTCGATCCTGGCGGGGGGCGAGTCGGCGCTCATCTTCCCCGAGGGGACGCGCTCGCGATCGGGCGGGATCCAGCCGTTCAAGCCCGGGCTGGGGTTGCTGGCCTGGGAGCTCGGCGTGCCCATCGTCCCGGTCCGCATCTCGGGAACCCACGACGCCCTGCCCGCGGGGCGCACGCTGCCGAAGCGCGGGAAGGTGACGGTGACGTTCGGAACCCCGGTCACGATGGACTCGTACCGCGAGGCGGGCGAGAGCCTCCCCCACGACATCCTCTACCGCACGATCGCCTCCGATGTCCGGAAGACGATCATCGAGCTCGGTAACGGCGCCGCGACGGGGGGCATGGAGACGGAGCCGCCCGCCGGCGAGCGCGAGGCCGCCGGGCCGGCCGCATGAGTGGGAGCACCGCGGCGTTCTTCGACATGGACGGAACGCTGGTCGACAGCGACATCGTCCGCTACGCGGTCGGGATCCGGACGGGCGGGATGTCCCCCCCGCTTCGTTGGCTCTGGATGGCCGCCTTCGTGCCCCGGATCCCGTACTACCTGGCGCTGGACCGGAAGAGCCGGGCTGCCTTCCAGCGGGCCCTGTACCGGATCTACGCGGGTCTCTCGACCGACGATCTCGCGGAGCGCGTGGAAGCGCTCTTCCATCATCACATCGAGCCCCGGATCTATGCCGCCGGCCGCGACCGCGTGAGCGAGCACCGGCGGAAAGGGCACCGGGTCGTCCTGGTGAGCGGGTCGGTCGAGCCGATCGTTCGACGGTTGGCGGAATGCCTGGCGGTCGCGGACGTCCTCGCCCCGCGACTCGAGGCGATCGATGGGAGGTTGACCGGCGCCCTCCTAGGACCGCCGCTGTCAGGCGAGCGGAAGGCGGCGGCCGTGGTCGGCTTCGCCGAGGCCCAGGGGATCGATCTGGAGGCCTCGTTCGGCTACGCCGACAGCCTGGACGACCGCCCGATGCTCGAGGCCGTCGGCCGCCCGGCGGCCGTGAATCCCGACCCGCGTCTGCTCCGGACCGCCCGTTCCCGCGGCTGGGACGTCTTCCAGTGGGAGGACCTCGCGCCGCCCGTGAACGCGGGCGTCTGAGATGCGGGCCGTCCAGTACGTACGCAGCGTCCCCCGCTACCTTGCGGCGCGCTACGCGGGCTCCCGCTGGCCCGGGCTCCTCGACTCGCGGCTTTCCCCCGTCCGGCTCGCCGAGATCGACCCGCCGGCGCTGCCCGGGCCGCGCTGGACCCGCGTCCGGCCGCTCCTGTCCGGGATCTGCGGCTCCGACCTGGCCACCGTGACCGCTCAGGGGAGCACCTACTTCTCGCCTTTCGTCTCGACCCCATTCGTCCTCGGCCACGAGATCGTGGGCTTGGTCGAAGAGGTCGGCCCGGAAGCGCGGCGGATGGCAGCCGGGGACCGGGTCGTCGTCCACCCGCCGCTCCATTGCAGGGTCCGCGGCCTGGTCGATCCCTGCATCTCGTGCCGGGCGGGCGACACCGCGCACTGCCGCCGGGTGACCGAAGGAGATCTGAGCGCCGGGATCCAGACCGGCTACTGCCGGGACACGGGCGGCGGCTGGAGCTCGGCGCTGGTCGCCCACGAGCTCCAGCTCTGGCGGGTCCCCGACGGCGTCCCCGACGAGGCGGCCGTCCTGATCGAGCCCTACTCGTGCTGCCTGCACGCGGTCGAGCGGGCGTTCGAGGGCGGGGCGGACCGTGACGCAGCCGCGGCCGGTCCGGACCGTGAGGGCCCGACCCCGGCTACCGCACTCGTGATCGGCTGCGGGTCGATCGGTCTTCTCACGATCGCCGCGCTCCGCGCGTCGGGGTTCGAGGGCCGCGTGGTCGCCGTCGCCAAGTACCCGCATCAGGCGGGGGCGGCCCGGGAGCTCGGCGCCGACGACGTCGTCCCGCCGGAGAATCGCCCGGCCCTGGGCGCCGCCATCGGGGCCGAGCTCCACGAACCCGAGCTGGGCCCGCCGACCGCCGTCGGGGGCGCCGACCTGACCTTCGACTGCGTGGGCTCGGGGGGCACGCTCGACGAGGCCATGCGCTTTACCCGCCCCCGGGGTGCCGTTATCGTCGTGGGCATGCCGGGCGTCCCCCACGGAATCGACTGGACCGCGATGTGGCATAAGGAGCTGGACGTCCGGGGGAGCTACACCTGCTCGGACGAGACCTTCGGCCGCGCCGTCGAGGACGTCTCGGCGATGGCCGGCCGGCTGGCCCCCCTCGTGACCGCCCGCTTCCCGCTCGACGAGTATGGCGCGGCGATCCGCACGGCCCTGGACGCTGGCCGGCTGGGCCACGTCAAGATCGTCTTCGAGCCCCGCTGACCGTCCGCCGATGCGCTATCTGACCTATTCGGGCAACAACCTGATCTCGGCGGACCTCCCCGACGACGCCACGGTACTCTACCCTCCGGAGGCCATCCCCGGCATTCCCAAGCGGTCGATCCCGCAAGCCCTTCGGGAGGCGGTCGAGAGCCCGCTCGGGATGCCGCCCTTGCGCGAGCTGGTCGGGCGGGAGTCGAGAGTCCTGATCGCCTTCGACGACAACTGCCAGCCGTTTCCGCCCATGCAACGGCCCGACATCCGGCAGATCATGATCACCCGGCTCCTCGAGCTGCTCGAGGACTGCGGGGTCCGCCGCGAGAACGTCCAGCTCCGGTGCGCGGTGGCGCTCCATCGCAAGATGCGGCGGCACGAGCTGGAGTACATGCTGGGCGAAGGGCTGATGGAGGAGTTCTGGCCGGAGCGGCTGAAGAACTTCGACGCCGAGGACCCCGAGGACATCGTCGCGCTGGGCGAGACCGATCACGGCGAGCCCGTCCAGACCTCGCGCGCGGTCACCGAGTGCGACCTCGTCATCTACGTGGACACGATCCAGATCCCCCTGAACGGCGGGCACAAGTCGGTCGCGGTGGGGTTCGGGACGTACGACTCGATCGCGCCTCACCACTCGCCACAGATGACCGAGCACTCGCCCCACGTGATGCAGCCGGAGGGCTCCCACATGCACGACTCGATCCGCCGGATCAGCGAGACGCTCCAGGAGCACTGCCGTATCATGGTGATCGAGGCGGCCATGAACGGCGCCACCTACCCGGCGCCGATGCGCTACCTGTGCAAGCCGCCCGGGCGGCTGAATCCAGCCGAGCGGGTCCTTCTTCGGACGACGCCGCCCTCGATGAAGGCGCTCCCCGAGCCGGCGCGGGCGAAGATCTTCCGCAACATCCGCTCGCAGTACGAGCCGATCGCGATCCACGCCGGCGCGATCGATCCCGTGCACGCGCGGACGCTCGAAGTCCTCCGGGACCAGCTCGAGGTCGAGGTCGACCGGCAATACGACACGCTCGTCTTCGGGCTCCCCGACCTCTCCCCCTATGCGATCGACGCCCGCATAAACCCGGTCCTCGTCGTGAGCGACGTCCTCGGCTACGTCTTCAACTGGTTCTGGAACAAGCCGTTCATCAAGGAGGGCGGGGTCGTCATCATCCTGAACCCCGTGTTCGAGGTGTTCCACGATCTCTACCACGTCGCCTACAAGCGGTTCTGGGACGAGGTCCTGCCGAAGACCAACGATCCGTTAGAGATCCAGGCCGAGTTCCAGGAGGCGTTTGCCCGGGATCCCCATTTGATCGAGTGCTATCGCGAACGGTTCGCCCACCACGGCTTCCATCCGTTCACCGTGTGGTACTGGGCGACCTATCCGCTCAGATATCTGTCGGAGACGATCCTGGTGGGCCCGCCCGACGACCGCGCGGCCAGGCGGCTCGGGGTGGGGTGGGAGCCGTCGCTGGACCGGGCGCTGGCGCGAGCGCGCGAGCTGACCGGCGGCGACGACGTGATCGCCCTCACGATCCCGCCGTTCATGTACGTGAGCGTGAACGGGGTCGGCTGAAGTCAGAGGGTTGGCGATGAGCCGAGAATCCACAGACCACAGCACAAACGGGACCGTCCGGGTAAGCCTCCGGCTAACGCACGATACCCTGGTCAATCAAAGGGCGTGAAGGCTCGCCACTCTGAGCCTGATCCAACGTCCGTATACGTCATATCCCAGTCTGGTTCAGAAAGCCAGCATTGAGTTCCACTATTCACGCTGGGGGCCACCACATTAATGTCATGCCAGCCAGTGCTCGGGTTATACACTTGGGTTATATTGGTCCCCGTCCCTGACAGGTCAGGGCATGTACTCACAAGATTGGCTCCCACAGCCTCCCACATTGACCACCCCTCGTCCCCATTACCAGTCCAATTCTCCTCTCGAAGCGGAGGATAACAACTGCTTAGCTTCTGCTCCCAAGATCCATTTTCAAAATTGTATAGAAGTCCTCGCCAACATTCAGAACCATTCGGTACAATCTCCATTGCAAAATAGCGATTCCCATCGCCCGAACTGACATATGTATACAGATCCTGCCAAAATTGAATCGTCATATCTTCCTCATAAGCCGCTGCGGCTGGCTTGCCTTCAGGTTCACACCAGTCCCACCAACTAGCAAGATGACGGGTCCCCGAGACATCCGCTGGATATCGACGATGTGTAGTCGACATTTCGATACACGCACTACCAGAGGGCAAGGCGGTAGGAG
This sequence comes from Gemmatimonadota bacterium, assembly GCA_050732935.1. GTDB lineage: Bacteria > Gemmatimonadota > Gemmatimonadetes > JACCXV01 > JAHWKZ01 > DASRVA01. The sequence goes on along the minus strand of JBOHRW010000139.1, from coordinate 476 downwards.
CGAAGATGGCTTCTTGCTCACCCGTATAAGGGACGCTCAGGGACAGGGCAGTGCGATGATTGCTGAAAATACCGGTAAAGCTGGTCGATTCCCATCGCAGGCCCCTTTCCATCCTCTGGGGCACAAGCATTTGCTGGCCGCCTCCAGATGGAAGTCGTGTTCGCTGCTCGCCTGGTAAGGCGAGGCCAGGAGTAGAATTCGGCGCTGGGAGACCATGTATACGGGGGATCGTACGGTTGGGGGATCACATTAGGAGGTAATGTGTCAGGCGCTGGAACTCCATAAGGTAGGAAGTGAACCTGCGCGGTAGGGGTCAGGCCGGTTGGTGCGACCTCGGTGGAGACGTCCGTCTCGCAAGTCCAAAGAACGGCTAGAGAAACCGGCAACACGCGTTGACAAAGAGTTCTCATTCTCCGGCTCCGTCCTGGCTTGAGTTGGTTGACCCCAATTTCAAGTCGATTCGAACTTCGGGTATC
>JBOHRW010000138.1:0-1883 GCA_050732935.1 Gemmatimonadota bacterium | reverse complement strand
GTTCAGCACCGCGCTGGGATAGAGCCCGCGCGGCTCGTCGAAGAGCGACAAAGCCACGACCTGGTTCGTGTCGCTCTGGGCTCGTGCCTCCTGCAACCAGCCGACGAAGCCGGCGAGCAGAAGCACCGCGGGCAGGACAACGACCCTCATCGCGCTGCCGCCGGCGTCTCTTCGCTCGGGTGATTCTCGAACCGCCAGTGCGCGCGCTCGGGATCGTAGTTCGGATTCACGACCATCTCCTGAGCGCCTATCCGCTCCCTCCAGCGGTCGAGCTTTGCTTTGAGATCCGCCGCCTTCTCCGGCATCTCGTCGGCGAGATCGTTCGTCTCGCCGATGTCCGCATCGAGACGGTGGAGCGTCACCGCATGGTCTGCCCCCGTCAGGCTCTCCTCGTACCATTCGGTCAGCTTGTACTCGCCCTCGCGGATCGCGCCGCTCGGCTTGTAGCCCAGGTGGTGGTAGTGCGGATAATGCCAGTACAGGGTCTCCCGCTCGAGGGTGCCCGTCCCCCGCAAAACCGGCACCAGACTGATTCCGTCAAGCGGTTTCACCTCCGGCTCGATTCCCGCGATCTCGGCGATCGTCGGGAACCAGTCGTGCGATATGACGGGCACCTCGGACACCGATCCCGGCTCGATCACACCCGGCCAGCGGATCGCGAGCGGTATACGGATCCCGCCTTCCCACAGCATCGCCTTGCCGCCCCTCAATGGCTCCTGATCCTGCAACAGCTCGAGCCCGCCGTTATCGGCCGTAAAGATGACGATCGTCCGCTCAGCCAGGCCCAGCTCCTCGATCTTCTCCAGGATGCGCCCGATCCCCTGGTCCATGTTTTCGATCATGGCCCCCATGACGGGGTTGAACTCCGGCATGATCCTGGCCCCCGGCTTCTTCTCATACTCAGCGATCTGCTCCGGCGGTGCGTGGAGCGGCCGGTGAACCACATGATGCGCCACATAGAGGAAGAAGGGCCGGTTCTGGTTCTGCTCAAGGAACCGCAGCGACCTTTCGGTGATCGCTTCCACGTGGTGGGGATCGGCGAACGGGTCGGCGTCCGGCTCGGGCTTCACGGTCGTGAGGATGTCGTCGAACCCCTGGGACGCGGGGTCGCCCGGGCGGCCAGGCTGGTACTCCTTGTCCACGTTCAGATGCCACTTGCCGAAATGGCCGCTCACGTACCCCTTCTCTTCCAGCATCTCCGGAATCGTGATTTCCTCGAGCGGCAGCGACATTGCCATCTCCGGGGTCGTCAGGCGCGCGTAGGGGTAGGGCGCGCCGGGGATGTAGTCGGTGATGTGAAGCCGGGCGGGGTGCTTGCCGGTCATGAGGCCGGCCCGGGTCGGCGAGCAGATCGACGCCGAGGCGTAGGCGTCGGTGAAGACCATCCCCTCGGCGGCGATGCGATCGATGTTGGGGGTCTCGTAGAACCCGACTCCCGGATATCCGGCTTGGTTCCAGCCGTAGCCCGTCTGGTTCCACCCCATGTCGTCAGCCAGGATGAAGACGAAGTTCCACTGGATCGTGTCCTGGGCGGCGCTCACCGGCCCGGCGGTGATGGTCCGGCCTTCCCAGCCGGATCCTTTCCAGCCCCAGAGCCCGAGAAGCCCTCCCACGAGAACCAGGCCGAGCGGAACGCGGTATCTGAGTGCCATCTTTCCTCCCTGCTGCGGGATCAGGATCGCTGCGAGCGGGCGATATCAGTCCACCGGCACGCCGTCGCGGAACGTCACCCGGCTCACGACCTCGCCCGTGGGGCTCCAGCGGGTGGCCTCGCCCTCGGCCCGCATGTCGCGCCAGGTCGACACCGACCTCTTCCCGCCGTTCGGCCAGTAGCGGGTCCACACGTGGGAGCCGTCCGTGCGATGGTCCCACGTCCAGAGAAC
>JBOHRW010000137.1:0-79268 GCA_050732935.1 Gemmatimonadota bacterium | reverse complement strand
ACCCCATTCAGGTGCGCTACCGGGCTGCGCCACGCCCCGACCCTACGATGCACGAAAACCTACGCCTCGGATTCATCCCGAGCAACGCTCGCGGCGACCGATAACTCGCCTGGGGGCTCTGGAGCGGCCTCTCCCACACCGGCTACGGTTTGCTCTCGTCCCCGCTCCACCCCGGATCCGAAACCGGCAGTTCGACCCAGCGCTCGCCGGGCCAGGCGGCACCGATCGCTGCACCGATCCCACCTCCAAAGGCTCCCAAAAAGACCGCGCGAAATCGTGCGGAGCCGCCTGGATCGTCATCCGGATTGGTACCCCCGATAAGAGCACCCGCAATCGCCCCGATTGAAGCTCCCCAGCCGAGGCCGCGGAGCGCGCCCCAGCCACGTCCCCGCCTCGTGCGGATCTCGATCCTGAGAACCTGAACCAGGGCAACGGCGTGGGCCTGCTTCTCATCCGCAATGACCACGCTGTCCGCGTCGAGTCGCACCAGCCGGCCTTCGATCCGACCCAGGCCGGAACGGGTCGTTTCCGGGACGGTCAGCCGGACAGAGGTGCCGGGTTGGATCTCGTGCCGGGCCTGAGCGTTGAGCGACCTGGGTCCCAGGAGTCCGCCCACGAACGCCAGGGCCACCATCATCGAGACACGGCCGAACGCCTTCAGGGGCATTTCACGTCAGACCCCGGCATTCGCCTAACTCCATCTCGATAGACGCCTCCCCACGACTCCACTCGCGAATCCGGAGCCCGAATCTTCGCTCAGCTGTCGCCGGAGGGCTGTTTGGGCTGGGCTTTGCGGGTCGAGCCGGACTCGCCGCTTCTCGAAGGTGAAGATCGGTCGGTCGAGCGGTCGCCGCTCAAGCGATCGACGCTGGACCGCGACGATTCCCTTCGCGGCTGGGCCTTCGTGCCGCCGGAGCTCGGGTTGTCGTCGGCTCGGGTATAGCCGTGTCCCTTGACGGCGGTACCGGTGTTGCCGATCGAGGCGTCGCCTTCGTCACGATCGACGATGATGATCGTGCCCCCGCCGAACCCCCAGCCGTAGGGGTAGCCGAAGGGCGAGTAGCCGTAGTACCGGTTGTAGCCGTAGCCACCGTAGCCCATCCACGGATCGTAATAGGGACCTGTCATCCCTCCGCCACCCGTATACACCATATCGTCCGTGAGCGGCGCCGTCGCCATGGCGAATTGCTCGGGATACGCCCGCGCGACCACGCCGTCGATCACCTCTTCGTCGACACCGGCCTTGGCGAGCGCGAGGAGCGCCTCCGCATCCACCTGGATGCGGGTCGGCAGCTCGACCAGCATCGCTTCGACGGCTGCGGACGGCAGCAGGCCGTCGGCCTCGATGATGTCGTCGAGCGAAAGCGGTGCCGTCGCATAACGCCGGACGGCCTCGTCCGCGTCGCCGGCCAGATCGCGCATGGAAGCAGGGTATTCGGCAGTTGTCAGCCGGCGGTACTGGAGCGCGCGCACGCCATACTGATCATCGGCGCCGACCGCCCGCAGGTCGATGAGCGTTCGATCAGCCGCCAGCGCGAGGACCCCGGCCGATTCACGGCCGACATCGTCCTCCCCGCAACGCAGGGTCGAGCGCAGGTAGACACGTGCACCATCTGCCGACCACGTCGCCGTTCCGGTGCCGGTGCATGCCTCCCTCTGGAGCGGGTGTGCCGTGCCGTCGGCCCGGATGATCTCCTCACCGCGAACCTGATCGTCAACCACGGTGACGACCGCGACCGCCCCGCTCTCGTCCTCGTGGAAGCAGAGGATATGCTCCTGAATGCCCTGTACACCGTCCTCCGTGACAGGCGCCCAGCAGCCGAGGAACGCCTGCCAGCGAGGATCGGCATCGACCGCTCGCATGGGTGCGGCTCGAACCGTCACGGGCGTCACGAGAAGCGTGAAAGCAAGGATGTTGAAATGGATCCGCATCTTCGATCTCCTGGTTACAAGCGAACGGACAGACCGACCGTGCCCTGAAGACCGCTCAGGTCGATGTCCTCGAAGCCGACGAAGCTCGCGCTGAGCGGGGCCGACGCCCACAGGTAGCGGGCTTCGCCGGACAGGCCGAGGCGCGTCGTCAGCCAGTAGTCCACGCCGCCCATCACGTGCAACGTCCCGGTCCAGCCGTCGGATGTCAACGTGCTCTGAAAGATCTCGCAGACACCATCCGCGTCACACCTCGCGGTGTCGACGAACTCGCCGCTCTGCTCCAGGTCGTAATGGAGTCCGCCGCCACCGACGCCGACGAACGGCGTCAGCCGCGCAGGGACCCACGCATGGCTGCCGATCCTCCGGCCACGCGGCAGCGGATAGACCTTGAGGGAGGCGGTCACCGGCGTCCGTCGCAAGGTCGTCGTCTGCGCGATCGGCAGGCCATCCGTGCCCACGTGCGTCCGCGACTCGGAGGGCGCCGCCCTGGACGCATGCCCGACACCCGCGACCACGTCCAGGCGGGGGGTGACCGTCACGGCCAGCTCGCCCATGAATACCGCGCCCGAGAAGTCACCGCGCTCCAGCGTGAGTTGCCGGATGAAGAAGTCGTACACGTCGCTGCCGGCGGCAGCCCGATTGTACCCGCCCCGACCGCTGAGCGTCAGGGTCGGAGGATCGAACAGGAAGCCGGCCTGTGCACCGGCTGGCGTCACCGCCAGCAACGGCAGTGCCACGCTCAGCAGAACGCCGCGGAGCATGGTGGAGGAGCGCATCTGTAACCTCCCCGAGGGCGCGGAAAATCAGTGCCGGCTGGACATCTAATATACATCAGGACGAGTGAGAGAGTTCCGCGTGTCCAGGCTTGAATCACCCTGGCGGGTAGCCCACAGAGGTGATCCCTTCCCGTCGACATGAGTCACCCTATATTCGGAACTCCCGATCGGAACCCGCTACTCGAGACGAGGGAGCCGTCCGGCATGCCCTACACTTACGAAGAGATCCACAAGAAGACGGTCGCCGAGCTGCGCGAGATCGCGGCCGGAATCGAAGACGAGCGCCTGCAGGGGCACACCCAGATGCACAAGGAGGAGATCCTTCCCCTCCTCTGCCAGGTGCTGGGGATCGAGGCCCACGTCCACCATGAGGTCGTGGGTGTCGACAAGTCGAAGCTCAAGTCCGAGATCCGGGAGCTCAAGGTGCGGCGTGACACGGCGCTGGAGACCCGGGATGCCGAAGAGCTGAAGCGGGTCCGCCGCCGGATCCACCGGCTCAAGGGCCGGCTCCGCCGCTCCACGATCTGACGACCGAAAGACGGACCGAGGTCGTCGAAGCCGACCTTACCTGGACGGGCGAGACCTTCGAGCCCGGGATCCAGGTAGCGATCGACTCCACGGGGCGGATCGAAGCGGTCGGCCGGCTGGGCCGACCCACCGATCGGCAACTCGGACACCGCGCTCTCCTTCCCGGCCTCGTCAGCGCCCACTCGCACGCCTTCCAGCGCGGCCTCCGGGGTCGTGGTGAGCGATTCCCCGAAGGCGTCGGAAGCTTCTGGACCTGGCGCGAGGCGATGTACGGGCTGGTCGAGTCGCTCGACGCGGAGCGCTTCCGCAGAACCTGTGCCACGGCTTTCCGGGAAATGTTGGATGCCGGGATCACCGCGGTCGGCGAGTTCCACTACCTGCACCACGGAGCCGACGGCGAGGACCACGCCTTCGACCGGCTGGTCCTCAACGCGGCGGCCGAGGCCGGGATCCGGATCGCCCTCCTCTCGACCTGCTACCGGAGGGGTGAGATCGACCGGCCCCTGGAAAACACGCAGCGGCGCTTCGCGACCCTCTCCGACGAAGGCTTCTGGGAGAGCGTGGACCAGCTGGCGCAGGAGCTCGATCCGTCGACGCAAACCCTCGGGATCGCCGCTCACAGCGTTCGCGCCGTCCCGCTTCCGGATATCGTACAGCTGCACGATGAGGCCTCGCGGCGCGGGCTCGTCTTCCACATGCACGTGGAGGAGCAGCGCCAGGAGATCGAGGCGTGCGTGGCCCGCTACGGGAAGACCCCGATGGCGCTCCTCAACGAGGAGATCGGGATCGACGAGCGGTTCACGGCGGTCCACTGCACGCACACCGGGCCGGCCGAGCTGGAGCGCTTCGTCGGCTCTGGTGGGAACGTCTGTGTGTGCCCCCTGACCGAGGCGAATCTGGGAGACGGAATCCCTGGCCTGCAGCCCCTTCTGGGATCTTCCGGGCCGGGCGGTCAGCTCTGCCTCGGTACCGACTCCAACGCCCGGATCTCGATGGTCGAGGAGATGCGCTGGCTGGAGTACGGCCAGCGCTCGAGAGGCGAGACGCGCGGCCGGATCACCGACGAGGACGGCGACGCGGCGCGCCCGCTCCTCTCGATCGCCACCCGGGGCGGCGCCCGCTCGCTCGGCATCGAGGTCGGCGAGCTCGCCCCCGGCCGCTGGGCCGACTTCACCACCCTCGACCTCGAAGCCCCCGGGCTCGCCGACACCGATGCCGACACGCTCCTCGCGGCGTGGATCTTCGGCGGTGGGAACGCCGCCGTCGCCCAGACGTGCGTCGCCGGGAGATGGCGAGACCGCGGCTGACCCCTGTCTATGACTCGATCGGCCGCCGATACTGCCCCAGCGCCGGATGGAAGGCCAGCGCGGTCGCGACGAGCACGGCTGGCGTGCTGGCCAGGGCGGCCCCCCTAGCGCCGATCGCGTCCCCGAGCACCCCGGCCCCGAGCACGCCGATCGATCCCGTCGCCCAGGCGAGCCCCATGACGATCCCTGAGTTGAGGGCCGCCCGGCCTGGAGAGGCCTCCTGGGCGATGACCACGATGGGCGGCAGAACCGCCATCCCGAGGACTCCCGCCACGGCCACGAAGACGAGCGAAGCGACGCCCCCCGCCGGCAGCCAGAACGCCAGCAAGTAGGCCGGGAAGGCGAGCAGCGTGATCCCGATCAGGAGGTTCCTGCGGTCCATCCGGTCGGCGAGCCAGCCACCGCTCAGCGTCCCGACCGCCTGGGCGGCCAGGTAGAGGGTCAGGGCCGCCGCGCCCGCGGTCTCGCTCTTCCCCGCCGCCGCCATCATGATTGGCTCCATGGTCAGGAACACCCGCTGGACGAACGCCGTCAGCGCGCTGATCCCGAACACGAGCAGGACGGGCCCCGTGGAGAGCCGGCGGACGCGGCGGGCCGAGGACACCGCAGGGCGCGCCCGTTCGGCCTTCGGGGCATCCCCCGGCAGCATGAACCACAGCGCACCGGCCAGGACGAGGGCGGGCGCCATCGCGATCCACATCCCTTCCAGACCCCGCCACGCGACGAGCAGTACGGCGATCATCGGCCCGGCGGCGTAGCCCGCCGCGCCGCCGAAAGAGAACACCGCGTGTCGGAGACCGCTTCCTCGACCGGCCGTGACCCGAGCCGCGGTGGCCGCCGCCGCAGGGTGGAAGGCGGCGCTCCCGAGTCCCCCCAGCACGAGGCAGACGACCAGCGCTCCGAACCCGGGGGCCACGCCCATCAGCGACAGAAAGACGCCCGAGACCGCCGGCCCGATCGCGATCATCGCCCGCCGTCCCCTGATGTCGGAGAGATGCCCAAAGAGAGGCTGGGCGAGGGCCGCGGCGACCGCCAGCACCGTCGTCAGGACCGCCGCGTCCGAGATCGAGAGGTCGAGCCTGGTCATGAAGCGCGGCAGCAGAGGATTCAGGAACGACGCGTAGGCATCGTTCAGGCCATGAAGGACAGCCACGGTGAGCGCGGTCCCGAAGGCGGTGCGGCGGATCCCCCGGATACGCCCTCCGCCGGTCGCCTCGATGGACGGGCAGGCGGCGGTCGGAACCGCGACGGATCCGGCGAACGGATCCTCGCGACGATCGGTCACGCTCATCCTCCGTTGCTCCCGGCTACAGCTCGACGGTCAGCTCGACCACGCGCTTGTCGATCTGATCCACGCGGAGGATTCGATCCCGACCGGTGTCGGCCACGTAGAGAAGGTGCCCGGCGCTGGCGAGCCCCATGGGCTCGTCGAGCGTCTCCTCGAACGGCTCCACGGCCTCGACGCTGCCCGCGGCGGGATCCAGCATCTTGAGCTCGTGATGGCCGGTGTCCGCGATCCACAGACGATGGTTCCCCTGTCCCCAGGCCAGGCCGGCCGCTCGGCGGAGGCGGATGGCTTCCTCGTGGTGCTCACCTTTCGATTCGACCGCTCCGGCTCCGACCAGGATCTCCACGTCACCCCCGGGCTCGAACGGAACCCGGCTCACGCTCGAGGAGGCGGCATGGGCGAAGTAGAGGGCTCGACCGTCGGTGGCCAGGGCCATCGGCGCGACCGGACCCGCGCCGTCGCCGGCATGCGCGTGGGGCTTTAGGACGCTCTCCTTCAGATCCAGCCGCCAGACCTGGTGGGATCCGGCCATGGCGATGAAGAGGTCGTAGTTCCAGAGCAGAACGTCCCAGGGCGACAGGAGGGCGGTCGCCATCGGGTCGCCGCTCGCGAGCGATCCGGATTCCGGCTCGCCGGTGCCGGCCATGGTGTGGACCTCGCGCGACTGGAGGTCGATCATCCGGATGGCGTGGTTCCCACGGTCGGCGACGATCAGCATGTCGCCCGAGAGCGCCAGCCCCTCCGGATCCCGGAAGGCAGCCCTCTCGAAGGGCCCGTCGGCAAACCCCGGCTCGCCTCGACCGATGACCTGCTCGACGTCGAAGGAATCCCCCACCGTCCGCCCGACCAGGATGCGGTGATGGCCGGTGTCCGAGACCGCCATGCCGCCCTCGATGTCGGCCGCCACACGGCCGGGGCGAAGGAGGGCCTTCCTATCCCCGACCGCCGGGCGCTCGACCACGTCGAGATCTTCCCCACCCATGAGCGCCTCCTTTCTACCGCTCCGCCATCTCCCCGGGGTCGGCGTCGCCGCGGCGGAAGGCGTCGATGTACTCGACGACATCGGCCAGATGGTCGGCCAGCTCCTGGAAGGTATCCTTGAGCCTGGTCTCCTCCAGCTCGACCTCCAGCTGGGTTCCCTCCTTGCGCAGCTCGGCGAGCTTCTGGCGCGCCCCGTCGATCGTGTACTTGCGCTCGTAGAGGAGCGTCTTGACGAGCTGGATCATCTCGATGTCACGCTTCCGGTAGGCGCGGTTGCCGGCCCTGTTCTTGACGGGCATCAGGGTCCTGAACTGGGTCTCCCAGTAGCGCAGGACGTGCGGCTTGAGGCCGGTGATCTCGCACACTTCGCCGATCGAGTAATACTCTTTCTTCGCGATCGGATTGAACGCCATCGCTACCTCCGTTCGAGCTCCGGCTTGAGCTCCCGCGTCATCAGGTCCTCGACCGAGATGCGGGGATCCTTGCCCTCGTACAGCATCGCGTGAACCTCTTCGGTGATCGGCATCTCCACGTCGTGCCGGTGGGCGAGATCGCGCACCGATCGGGTCGTCCGAACCCCCTCGGCCACCATCCGCATGTCGGACCGGATCTCCTCGAGTGTCTCGCCACGGCCTATCCTCAGCCCCACCGTGCGATTGCGGGAGAGATCCGTGGTGCAGGTCAGGACCAGGTCTCCCAGCCCGGTCAGTCCCATGAACGTGAGCGGCTCACCTCCCAGGGCCACCCCCAGGCGGGCGATCTCGGCCAGCCCTCGCGTGATCAGCGCCGCGCGCGCGTTGCGCCCGTATCGTAGACCGTCGCAGATGCCGGCGGCGATGGCCACGATGTTCTTGACGGCGCCCCCCAACTCCACACCGACGACATCGGTCGAAGTGTATACCCGGAAACGGGGGTTCCCGAAGAGGTCCCGAGCCCGCTCCGCGACGGCCAGCTTCTCCGCGGCCGCCGTGACGGCCGTCGGATAGCCGCGGGCCACCTCGACCGCGAAGGAAGGCCCCGAAAGGACGGCGACGCGGTCCCCGGCGCTGGCGGGCAGGACCTCGGCCAGCACCTCCGTCATCCGGGCTAGGGTGTCGTTCTCGATGCCCTTGCTGGTCGAGATCACGAGGGCGTCCTCGTCCAGACAGGCGCCGGCGCGACCCATCACCTCGCGCACCGCGTGGCTGGGCACGGCACTCACCACGAACACCGCGTCGCAAACGGCCGCCGCCAGATCGCACGTCGGGGCGACCGGGTCGGCGAGATGGACGCCGGGCAGGTAAAGCCTGTTCTGCCGCTCGCGCACCATCGCGTCCCCCAGTTCGGGATCCCGGACCCACAGGTGCACGGCATATCCGTTGTCGGCGAGCAGGTTGGCGAGCGCCGTCCCCCAGGACCCGCCCCCCACGACCGCCACCCGACTCACGCCCTCCTCCCGTCGCCCGCCTTGATCCGTCTCTCCTCGCCACGCCGGAGGCGACCGATGTTCTCGCGGTGGGTCCAGAACACGAACGTTGCCAGGAGCGTGGTGGCGAGGACCAGCGGCCACGCGCCGGAATCCCCGGCGTGCAGGGCCCAGACCGCTACCAGCAGGACGACCGCACCGGTCAAGGACGCCAGCGACACGATCCGGCGCCACGCGAGCACGAGGAACCACGCCAGCGCGGCCAGCAGGATGGCTTTGGGCGCCAGCGCCAGGAACGCGCCCGCGGCCGTGCCCACCCCCTTGCCGCCGCGGAACGCCAGAAACACCGAGAAGACGTGTCCCAGGACGGCCGCCACGGCGAGCAGGACCTGGTAGCCGACCGGGGTGAGGCCGTTCGCGGCCAGCCATCCCGGAAGGAGCTGCACGGGAAGAAAACCCTTGGCCACGTCGACCGCGACCACGATCAGGGCCGGCCCCCACCCCAGGCTGCGATAGACGTTGGTGGCGCCGTAGTTGCCGCTACCCATCACGCCCAGGTCGACCCCCTTGGCGCGCCCGACCAGCCAGGCGGTGGGGAACGACCCCGCCAGGTAAGCGAGCAGGAGCCCGATCGCCATCGTCAACCGTTGGCCCCCTTCGCGACATCCACCCGTGCCCGTGACTTCACGGTGGCCCCGCGGAAAAAGATCCTGAGCGGCACCCCGACGAACCCGAACGCGTCGCGGATCGAGCGCTCCAGGTAGCGCCGGTAGGTCTCGGGGATCGCGTCCGGCTCGTTGGCGTGGAAGATCAGGAGCGGCGGTCCGGTCTCCACCTGGTGTCCGTACAGGATGCGAACGATCCGTCCCCCCCGCCTTCCTCTGGACTGGGGCGGCTGGACCCGTCCGGTCGCCGCGTGGAGGACGCGGTTGAGCTCGGGGGTCGGCACGCGCTTGTTCCATTCCTCCCAGACCTCGATCACGACATCGAGGGCCCGCTGGACGCGCTGGCCCGACTTCGCGCTCAGCGTCACCAGCGGCGCGAACGCGAGCGACGGAACCGCGTCCCGGAACGACTTCTCGTAGCGCGCGGCGGTGTTCTCGTCCTTCTCGACCAGATCCCACTTGTTCAGGCAGACGACGATGCCGCGACGGCGCTCCTCGACCAGCTTCAGGATCCGGATGTCTTGTCGGGTCAGCGGCTCGGCGGCATCGAGCATCACGATCACGATCTGCGCCCGCTCCACGCTGCGCACCGCGCGCAGATAGGTGTAGTACTCCAGCCCCACTTCCAGCGCGGCGTGGCGCCGGATCCCGGCGGTGTCGACGAGCCGGAAGCGCTGCCCGGCATAGAGGAGCGTGGTATCCACGGCGTCCCGCGTCGTCCCCGCCTCGGTGGAGACGATGAAGCGCTCCTCGCCCAGCAGACGATTCAGGAACGAGGACTTTCCGACGTTCGGCTTGCCGACGACCGCGACGGTGATCTCGCCGGGATGGATCTCCTCGTCGGCAGCGACGGCTGGCAACGCCTCCACGACCCGATCCAGCAGATCGCCCGAGCCGGTGCCGACGAGGGCCGAAACGGGGATCGGGTCGCCGAGACCCAGCTCGTAGAAGTCCCACACTAGCCGCCGCGCCTGATCGACGTTGTCGGCTTTGTTGACGACGAGCAGCGTCGGGCGACCGCTTTCTCTGAGGAGAACCGCCACGTCCCGGTCGGTGGCGGTGATGCCCGCCCTGCCGTCGACCATGAGCAGGCACACGTCGGCCTGCTCGATCGCCGCATGGATCTGCGCGTTCACCTGCCGCGCGAGGTGCTCCTGGGACTCGGGGATCAGCCCGCCGGTGTCGACGATCGTGAAGCGCCGTCCGCTCCACTCCGCCTCGGCCGCGTGCCGGTCCCGGGTCACACCGGGTCGGTCGTCCACGATGGCGTGACGGGCCCCGAGGATCCGGTTGAAGAGGGTCGACTTCCCGACGTTGGGACGCCCCACGATGGCCACGACCGGCAGCCTCACACGACCTCGTCGTCGATGACCGCGTCGGCTTCGCGGTAGTAGACCGACTCCCGGTACCGGGTCACGGTCCGGCTCACGAGGAGCTTGATCAGGACCGCCAGGGGAATCGCGATCAGAAGGCCCACGAAGCCGAAGAAGGACCCGAAGGCCAGGATCGCCAGCATCACCCACACCGGGTGCAGGCCGACCCGGGCCCCGATGATCCGCGGGGACAGCAGATAGGAGTCGAGGCTCTGCACGGTGAAGAACACCCCCGCCACCTTGAGGAGCGACAGCCACAGAGGCGGGCTCAGGATGGCGATCAGGAGGGCCGGCACCAGGCTCACCACGATCCCCAGGTAGGGGACGATGTTGAAGACCCCGGCGACGACACCCAGCAGGACGGCGTTCGGAAAGCCGACGATCCAGAACCCGAGGCCGGTGGCCAGGCCGACGAACGCGGCGACCAGGAGCTGGCCCCGCAGATACTCCCCCAGCAGCTCGTCATAGCGCGCCAGGAAACCCAGCGTCCGCTCCCGGTGGTCCTTCGGTACCAGCCGCGCCGCCCAAAGTTGCAGGCTCGGGAAATCGCGCAGGATGTAGTAGGTCAGGACCGGGGTGAGGATCATGTAGCCGAGGATCGTGAGCCCCGTCTGAAGGCCGCGGCCCAGCCCGATCGCGTCCTCCCAGCCGAGCCGGAGCTCCTGCGCGCGCTCGGTGAGAAACGCCTCCACGTCGCGCGTCTCGACCTCGAGGGCGCGCTCGAACGGGATGTCGCGAAGGATCGGGAGCTGGCTCGCCGCGAGGCGCTCCACCTGCGCGCGGTACCAGCTCTGGAGGTCGACGATCATCTGCGGCAGGTCGCGGAGGAACTGCGAGCCCTGCTCGACGACCATGGGCACGATCAGGACCAGCGCCAGCGCCACCAGGAGGACCGCCACCAGGAGCACCAGCAGGGCCCCCCAGGCCCGCCCTCTTCGCCCCCCCTGAAGTCGATCCACCAGCGGGTCGGCGATGTAGGCCAGGACCAGCGCCAGCACGAACGGGGCGAGGAGCGATCCGGCCACGTGCAGCAGCCAGAGGAAAGTGATCGCGCCGAGCGTCACGACCAGGCGCCGGTACATGTCGGTGCCGAAGTACGGCGTCAGCAGGTAGACCAGCGCCAGGAAGAGGAAAAGGGGCGAGAGGACCGGCAGGACCGACCACACGAAGACGCCGAGCAGGAGCGCCCAGGCGAGGAGGAGGAAGATGCGCCGCTCACTCACGGTGACCTGCCCTGGAAAGCCTCGGGTCCGCGGTTGCTAACCCCGCTTTTCCGAGAGGGATAGCCAAGCGAATCTGATGTCGGACTTGAGATGCGAGTCTAGGTCCGCGCCGCGGCGCCTGTCAACCCGCCGCCGGACCGGCTTACCGCCCCGTCAGGCCCGGGCCTCCGCATACAGGGGCGGCAGCACCTCTTCGATCCGCTCCCGGCGGGGTTCGAGCCAGGGCGGAAGGACGAGTCGCTCGCCGAGCGCGCCGGGATCCTCGTCCACCGAGAAGCCCGGACCATCGGTGGCGACTTCGAACAGCACCCCGCCCGGCTCGCGAAAGTACACCGACCGGAACCAGAACCGGTCGATGACCTCGGTCGGGTGGCGACCCGCCTCGGCCAGGCGCTCCCGCAGCGCCACCTGGCTCGCGTCGTCCGGGACGCGCCAGGCGACGTGATGGACGCTCCCGGTTCCCCACGCCCCGCGGCGGACATCCGGCAGCTCTTTCAGCTCCAGGAGGCTTCCGGACCTCCTCCCCTCACCCAGCGCATAGCGGTGCCAGCCCGCCTCTTCCCCGGCCTCCTCGAAGCCCAGCACGCCGGTCAGGAAGTCGCCCGTCGCCGCCCGCTCCCGCTCCCACAATCGAACGGCGTGGATCCCGCGGATCTGTCGGTCGGCGGGAACGGGGCTGCCATCCCAGGGCATGAACTCCCGTGGGTCGGCGCTCTCGACCAGCGCGAGCTCGAGGCCGTGCGGATCCTGGAAGGGAAGGCTCCGCTCGCCAAACCGCTCTACGGCGGCACCCGGTGTGCGGGCGCTGCCGGACAGGCGCTCGGACCAGAAGTCCAGCGTGCCGGGAGGAACGACGAGCGCGACCTCCACGGTCAGCCCCACCCCCTTCCGCCCCAGCGCCGCCACGCCCTGCCACGGGAAGAAGGTGAGATCGGTTCCCGGATGGCCCACGGCGTCGGCGTAGAACAGATGGTAGGTGCCGGGGTCGTCCTGGTTGACCGACTTCTTCACCAGACGCATGCCCAGCGTCCCGGTGTAGAAATCGAGGTTCTCCTGGGCGCTTCCCGCAATGGCGGTGACATGATGAAGACCCGTGACCCGGGCGTCGGATTCCGGCATGGCCTGCCTCCCCTGCGAGGAGCACGAGTGGCGATCGACGCGGTCAGGAATCGGCCTGGAGGATGGAGCGGGCGACCGGATTCGAACCGGCGACGTCCAGCTTGGGAAGCTGGCATTCTACCACTGAATTACGCCCGCTCGCCTGTGGACGGGAGAAGTCTATCCGGCCGCCGACCGAGCGTCAATTCACCGAGTGAGACGGCAGGCCGCGAAGACTCGCCGTCCTGATCAAAAGGATTCGGCGTTCAGTCGCCCTGCTACAGGATGTCGTACCTCACGCGCGGATTTTCCGCCGGAGTCGAGAACTGCACGGTCACGTTCTCGGCCTGGCCCGCGGGCAGCGGCTGCCCGGCCAGGTCGGCTTCCTTGGTCTCGAGGATCTGACCGTCCCCCGAAACGAGGACGAACTTGACCTTGACGTTCTGGACCGGCTCCTCGGTGCGGTTCGAGAACGTGGCCTGGACGCTCCACGTCTTGTCGTTGTTCTGGTTCAAGCGCAGGCCTTCGAGCTGCAGCGGGATCTGCTGCGCCTGGAGGAACGCCTCCTGGGCGCCCTCCGTGTCGCCGAGATCGCGCCTCACGTAGCCCAGGTACTCCCAGGCTTCGGGGTTGTCCGGTTCCAGCTCGAGCTGCTTGGTGAGGACGGCCTTGGCGCCCTCGAGATCCTCCTGCTGGATCTTCACGAACGCCAGGTACTGAAGCGGCTCGGCGCTCATCGAATCGCTCATCGTGACGGCCGTGGACAGCAACTCCTCCGCGAGCTCGAGCTGCTGCGCGTTGGCGAGCCGGAAGCCGAAGTCGGTGAAGACGTCCACGTTCACGCTGTCCGAAGTCATGATCTCGCGAATAATCGGCTCGGCGGACGCCATGTCCCCCAGCGTGGCGTGCAGCCCCGCAAGCTGGATCTTGACCTCCAGATCGTCCGGATTCTCGGCCAGGTAGCTCTTATAGACCTCGGCGGCCTGCCCCGCGATCTGTTCGGCCTGCATCGTGTTGCCGGCTTCGGCCGCCTCTTCCGCCTTGAGCTGATACGTCTGCCCCAGCCGGATCGAAGCCTGCTTGTAGGTCGGATCGATCTCGAGCGCCTTGTTGTACTGCTCGATCGCCAGGTCATACTCCTGCTTGGCCTGATGGACGGCCCCCAGACCCAGCCGACCTTCCTTGCCGTCGGGTCGGATCTCGACGGCGGTGGAGAGTTTTTCCTCTGCGGCCTCGAGGTCACCCTCGGAGAGCAGACGCACGCCGTCGTTCACCATCGGACCCCAGAGCGCCCGATACGCCTGGTCGATGTTGCCCTGCAGCTCGTCCTCGGCGCCAGGATTGCCGTTCAGGCTGTCAGCCACCGCCAGCTCGTTGAGCGCCTTCGCCGTCGAGTCCGGTGAGACCTTGGCCAAGGTGATCCCGTACAGATAGCGGTATTCGGCATCGTCGGTGCAGCCGCCCAGGTTCTCGGCCAGCACCTGGTTCGCGTCTTCCCACTTGTCCTTCGAGATGCGCGCCTTCGAACCATTGATGAAAGCTTGACAGGTCTGGCCGTATGTCACTTCAGCGCCGAGCAGGACGATCGCCACGGCGAGCAATATGCGCTTCATGGATTGCCTCCCGACGTTGGATAAGATGCAAAAGGACCTCGAATTATACCGCTGACTCCGGAGTCGGTTCCAGTCCTTGTGGACGATTGCCGGGTGTTCGCGGCCGATATCGCCCCACTCTATCCCCGGTCCGGTGGATTGAGCTCGGCGGTCAGCGCAGCCATGACCTCGCGGACCGGGAGGCCGCGGGCCTTTGCGATCGCACGGCACGCCTCGTACTCCGGGCGCACTTCCCAGCGCCCATCCTCCCGGCGCACGCGCTTGACCGCCACTTCCCCCCATTCGGTCTTCACCGTGGCCGCCTCCCTGGCCAGCGTCTCACGCGACACCGGCCACCAGCGGTATCCCAGCGTGGTCGTCTCGCGGAACAGGAGCCGTCCCATCGACGGAACGAGATCCAGCGGGGCTACGATCCGGACGGTGGTGCCCGGGCGCTGCTTCTTCATCTGGACGGGCACCCAGTGCACCTCGCGTGCGCCGGCCGCGTAGAGGCCCTCCGCCAGCGGCTCGAAGAGCTGCGGGGACAGATCGTCGAGGTCGGTCTCGACGATCGCCAGCGAGCCCCCGTGCGGGTCCCCGATCGAGCCCACCACGAGTCGCAGGAGGTTCGGCCGATCGTCCAGCTCGCGGGTACCCGCGCCATAGCCGGTGGTCTCCGGGACGAAGTCGGCCGGAAGCCCGCGCCCCTCGGCGAGCGTGGTCACGAGGGCGGCCCCGGTGGGTGTGGTGAGCTCGACCTCGACGTCCCCGTCTTCGACCGGCCATCCGCGGACCAGCTCGAGGACGGCCGGCGGCGGCACCGGCAGCCGGCCGTGAGCCGCCGTAACCCATCCCCGTCCCAGGGCGAAGCGCGAAGCGTGGAGGCGCTCGATTCCGAGCCGCTCCATGCACCACACGCCACCCACCACGTCGACGATCGCGTCGAGTGCGCCGACCTCGTGAAAGTGGACCTCTTCGGGGGCGATGTCATGGACGGCGCCCTCGGCCTCGGCCAGCCGGCGGAAGACCCGGGCCGCTCGCTCGGCCACCCGCTCCGGAAGGCCGGCCGAGCCGATCCGGTCCAGGATCTCCGAAAGCCGGCGATGGTCCTTGGAGTCGGGGACCTCCACGATGCAGCGCGTGGCCGCGATGCCGTGTCTGTCGATCCTCTCGGCGTTCAGCCGGACACCGTCTAGATCCAGCCCGAACAGCGCCTCGCGCAGTTCCTCGAGAGGCACTCCGGCATCCAAGGAGGCCCCCAGCAGCATGTCGCCGCTGACGCCGGAGAACATGTCGAGGTAGCCGACGATCATGGAGGGTCAGGTCCAGTTCACGAACTCAAGGTCCTCGCATGCCGCACCCTCAGGATCGCCACGGCCATCAAACCTGTGAGCGGTTTCGTTGACAGCTTTCCCCCTTCTCCCATAGGTGGTCGTCTCGGCCCGGATCGAGTTTGGCGTCCGGCGCGGCGCGGCGCAAACCGCATCAGGCTTCCATCACGGCCGGGTACTTGAGACCGTGCCCGGTCACGAACAGGACGACCCGGTCATCGCGGGCGATCGCGCCCCTCTCCACGAGGCTCGGCAGCGCGGCGACCGCGGCCCCGGCCTCGGGCCCGGCCAGGATGCCCTCCTCGCGGGCGAGGCGGCGCGCGCCCTCGAGCAGCTGGGCATCGGTCACGGCGATCGCGGTACCCCCGGAGCGGCGCAGGATATCCAGCATGAGGAAATCCCCGATCGCCGAGGGAACGCGGAGCCCGCTGGCCACCGTGCGGGGATCGGCTACCGGCTTCGCCTTCTCGTGGCCGGCCTCGAAGGCGGCGACGATCGGCGCGCAGCCGTCCGCCTGGACGGCGATCATCCGCGGACGCTTCCCGTCGATCGCGCCCAGCGCCTCCAGCTCGTCGAACGCCTTCCACATCCCGATCAGACCGGTGCCCCCGCCGGTCGGATAGACGATCGCGTCGGGAAGAGACCCTCCGAGGTCCTCGGCCAGCTCGTAGCCCATCGTCTTCTTCCCTTCCACTCGATACGGCTCGCGCAGCGTCGACACGTCGAACCACCCTTCCTCCGCGCAGCGCTTCCGGATCCAGCGGCCGGCGTCGGCGATCGAGCCCTCGACGAACTCGAGCCGCGCCCCGTATGCCCGCGCTTCGGCGACGATCGGAGGCGGCGTGCCGGTCGGCATCGCCACCGTGCAGGGGAGGCCGGCGGCCGCCGAGTAGGCCGCCGCCGCGCTGCCCGCGTTCCCGGCACTCGGCAGGGCGATGTGGCGGGCGCCCAGCGCGCTGGCGCGGTGAACGGCCACCGCGAGCCCGCGCGCCTTGAAGGAGCCGGTCGGGTTCACGGTCTCGTCCTTGAGTAAGAGGCGCTCGAGGTCCAGCGACGGCCCGATCCGTCGCGACTCGAGGAGGGGCGTTCCGCCTTCGCCGAGGGTCAGGGGCTCCTCGTCGGGTCCGATCGGCAGGACCTCGCGATAGCGCCAGCGGTCCCGCCGCCGCCCAGCGAGATCCTCCCGACGCCAGCGCTGGGCGAGCGCCTTCAGATCGTAGCGGGCGAGCAGCGGCCCACCGCACACGCAGAGGTTATGCAGGCGGTCGGCGGGAGCCGAACGGCCGCAGCGGGCGCACTCGAGGTTGGCGATCACGAGTTCCGGAAGACCGTCGCCACCGCCATCGCGGCGATCCCTTCCTCGTTACCGATCGGTCCCAGCCCCTCCATCGTCGTCGCCTTGACGCTGACCCGATCGGGCTGGACGGACATCGCCTCGGAAATCCGGGCCACCATTCGCTCGACGTGGGGCCCGATGCGCGGGGCTTCGGCGAGCACGGTGGCATCCACGTTGGACACCTCCCATCCTTCCGCACGGACGCGTCCGGACACGTCGCGCAGAATCTCGACCGAGTCGGCGTCCTTCCACCGTGGATCGTCGGGGGGATAATGGCGGCCGATGTCGCCGAGCCCGGCCGCCCCGAGAAGGGCGTCGGCGATCGCATGGAGGAGGACGTCGGCATCGGAGTGTCCCGCGAGCCCGCGCTCGTGATCGATCTCGATCCCACCCAGGACCAGCCGACGACCTTCGGCGAAGCGATGGACATCGAATCCGATCCCCGTTCGAACTACCACCGGACCCTCCCCTCGGCGATCGCCCGTTCGGCCCACGTCCAATCATCGGGGTCGGTCAGCTTTCGGTTGAGAATCTCCCCGGGGATCCAGGTCACGGGGATCCCGAGCCGCTCGCACAGCTCGGCGTCGTCGGTCGCATCCGGGGGCGTCGCTTCTTCATGGGCCTGGCGCAGCACCGACCGCGGGAAGCCCTGAGGGGTCTGAGCCGCGACGAAGCGTCGCCGATCGTGCGTCCGGACGACGCGATCGCCTTTGATCTCCTTCAAGGTGTCCTGGATCGGCACGGCGGGGATGACCGATCGCCCGGCGACCGCTCGGCGAGCCACCCGCTCGCAGAGGCCCGCCGAGGCGAACGGGCGGGCGGCGTCGTGGACCAGCAAAGTCTCCGTCTCGGGAACGGCTTCCAGGCCGGCCCGGACCGAGTCCTGGCGACGAGCCCCTCCCGCGGTGACCCGGAGCCGGGCCGACGCCGGTGACAGATGGGCATGGAGGAGGTCCTCGCCCTCTGCGAGCCGGTCGGCCGGCAGGACGACCACGAGCGGCCCGGCCAGCGCCTCGACCAGCGGCCTCGCGGCCCAGCACATCGCGGGTCGGCCGTCCAGCAGCCGGAACTGCTTCCCCTCGCCTCCCATTCGCCGGCCGCCCCCGCCGGCGACCAGGACCCCGGCGGCCGCGATCAGATTCGGCCGGCCTCTTCGACCGCCTCGGTCGAGTCCAGCACCGATTCGGATGAGGAGGCGGGGCTCCCCTCGCCCCGCTTTTTCGCGAAGATGAGGGTCCCGGCGCGGGTCTGGTGGAGGCCGGTCACCGCCACGCGCAGAGTGCGGCCGATGTCGTCGCGCGCGTCCTCGACGACGACCATGTTCCCGTTCTCCAGGTAGCCGACCGCCTGCTCCTTCTCCTTGCCCGGCTTCACCAGGCGGACCACGAGCTCGTCCCCCGACAGGATCTCCGGCTCCAGCATGCCGGCGATCTCGTCCAGGTTGACGATCGGGATTCCTCGCCGCGCCGCTTCCTTGATCAGCGCCGGGTTGTGAGTCACGATGCGGGCGTCGTGCTGGACCGCGTAGTCCAGCACGCCTTCGATCTCGCCATGGAGGAGATCGAGCTCACGGATGTAGACTGGTCGCAGCCGGTTCTGCTGGAGGCGCTTGAGGCTCTCGAGCCCGCGTTCACCGCGAAAGCGCTCGAGTGGCACGTGGCTCGCCATCATCTCGTTGAGCTGATCGACGACGAAGCGCGGGACGATGATCTCCCCCGACAGGAGCGGGCTTTCAGCGAGACGGACGATGCGCCCGTCGATGAGCGACTTCTCGCCCACCAGAAAGCGCGCGCCCCGGCCGCCATCGGCATCGGGCTGGCGGAAGAGGGTCAGGTCATAGGTGACCGCGCGCCCCACCACGGCCCCGAGGTATCCGCAGACCATCACGAACAGCGCGGTCGCGAAGGTCACGATCAGCGCGCCGCCGATGAAGTACGCAGCGGTGAAGGGCAGGGATCTGAGGATCCCCAGCGCGACGGCGGCCAGGGCCAGACCCAGCACGAGCCCGATGCCGCCGGTCAGGACCTGACGCGGATCACCCTGCCGGATCCGGGCCTCCAGCAGCAGGGTCAGCAGCATGACCACCGCCCCCGTCGCCAGGATCGTATAGGTCACCCAGTCGGGTTCGAGCAGCGCCGCGGCGACGCCCGCCCAGAGGATCAGGATCGCGAAGACCGCACGCAGGTATCTCATGTGTTTCCTCCCCTCGAACGATGAAGCGCCGCCGGATGTATGGGATGATGGACGGCGCGATGCGATGGCCCGGCGCTGTCATGCTTCGAGCGCGAGGGCCACGGCCTGGCGGACCGATGGCGCGACCTCGAGACGGATTTCATGGTCGCCCCCTTGCAAGATCTCCGCCTGGGACCCGTTTCCTCCAGCGGCCACGACCGCCCGGCGAAAGCCCAGCCGGGCAGCCTCCCGGAGGCGCGTGGCTGCGTGGCGGACCGCCCGGATCTCCCCGGTGAGCCCGACCTCGCCGAAGACGACCGTGCCGGCACGCACCGGTCGCTCGGCGTGACTGGATGCCAGCGCCACAACGACCCCCAGATCGACGGCGGGCTCGCTCAGCGTGAGACCGCCCACGACGTTCAGGAAGACGTCACGCCCCCCGATGGGATAATCGGCGCGTTTCTCCAGAACCGCCAGCAGGAGCGCCATCCGGCGCGCATCGAATCCCCCGGCCACGCGCTGGGGGGTTCCGTACGGACTGCGCGCCACGAGCGCCTGGATCTCGATCAGGAGCGGCCGCGTCCCCTCCAGGCTCGCCACGTGCGCCGAACCCGGCGTCGGGTCCATACAGCGCTCCAGGTCCAGGAAGAACGAGGACGGGTTTTCCACCGATTCCAGGCCCGAGCCCGTCATGGTGAAGACGGCGATCTCGTGGGTCGACCCGAACCGGTTCTTGAGCGCCCGCAGCACACGGTGCTCGTGCTGCACGTCGCCATCGAACGTGAGGACCGCGTCGACGGCGTGCTCGAGCGTCTTGGGACCCGCGATCCCGCCGCCCTTCGTGACGTGGCCGATCAGGAAAGCGGCGGTCCCCTTGGTCTTGCAGAGCCGCTGAAAGGCGCCCGCCGCCGCGCGCACCTGCGACACCGAGCCTGGCGCGCTCGACAGCGCCGGATCGTAGACGGTCTGGACCGAGTCGCAGATCACGACCGCCGGGAGCGCCCTGTCGCAGGCGCCCAACAGGGCGTCCAGCTCGGTACCGGCCGCGACCAGGATCCCGCTCGTGTCCACGTTCAAGCGCTCCGCCCGCATCCTGATCTGGGCCGGCGATTCCTCTCCCGCCAGATACAGGACCTTGTGTCCGGCCCCGGCCAGCCGTCCCGCTACCTGCAGGAGCAGGGTGGACTTGCCGATCCCGGGCTCGCCGCCCACCAGGTAGAGCCCGCCGGGCACGATTCCGCCGCCCAGGAGACGGTCCAGCTCGCCGGTTCCGGATGTCATCCGCTGAAGCTCGCCGGCCTCCACGTCGGCCAGCCGATGAACGGGCGCGGCGTCGGCTTGGCGATGGTGCGCTCCGGCCTCGACCTTCTCCTCGAGCAGCGTGTTCCACTCCCCGCACTCCGCGCACCGACCCGCCCAGCGTGGCGCCACCGCCCCGCAGGCCGTGCACGTGAAGCGGGTCCGGGGGCGCGCGGTCACGGCATCGCGTGGAACGCGTCGAGGTTCTCGAAACGCATGTAGTTGGCGAGGAAGGCCATCTCGACCATTCCCGTCGGCCCGTTGCGGTTCTTCCCGATGATCACCTCCGCGATCCCCTTCTTATCGGTGGTATCGGGATTGTAGTACTCGTCGCGGTAGAGGAAGAGGACGAGGTCCGCGTCCTGCTCGAGCGAGTTGTGGACGATGATATCTCCCGCCACGAAGTTGTGGAGTCCAGCCACCGTCAAATCATAGACCTCTGCCTCGCCGTCGGGCTCGATCGCCAGAATCGAATCCCAGTCCACATCGCTCCTAGCGAGCCGAGACAACTCTTCGGAACCCACCACGCTTGCGACCCGTTCGGCACGCTCTCTACCCAAAGCCGACTTGTACAGCGCCGTTCCACAGTACGAAGTCCCGATTCCCGCCTGCATCTGACGCGTGGTCATTCCTAACACCTCGCTCGCCAGGCCTGAGACATCTTCGGCAAGTGTCGCCTCATTCGTAGTGTACTGGATGGCATGACGCGGCAGCATGCAGCCATCGCCGATCAATCGGCCCAGCAGGGCAAGCTCGCTATCTCCCATCGATGGCTTTGCTGGGCGGTCAGGAAGCCTTCGCGGCAAAGCGATCCGGTCATCGGCTGCCAATTCGTCGAGACGCTTCCAACCGTCGATCGTGAGGAAACGATGGTTTCCGGTGGCCCTTATGGATCGTCCCACCCGCGTTGTCAGCCGGAACACTGGTTTCCTGCCGGTGGCGAAGGCACGCTCCACCAAGGCGGGCTCGAGCTTCCAGGTAGCCGTGTTCAGCCCCAGCACCTGGAAACCGCTCAGGCCTTCCAGTTCCCCGATGGGGCGATAAACGCCTTCTTCGGGCAAGTAGACCGGGGTCTCCGCGGTGAGACATCCGCTTTCTCTCAGATCCGCCAGCCGCGGTCGCTGGTCTGCGCGGTGCTCCGGCCCGCGCGAGAGCTGCGACAGCGCGATCACCGGGATGTTGAGCTCCTTGGCCAGCGCCTTGAGCGAGCGGCTGATCTCGGTGATCTCCTGCTGCCGGCTCTCGGCGCGCATACCGCTCTCCATGAGCTGCAGGTAGTCCACAATGAGAAGGCCGATGTCGCGCTGCTGCTTGAGCCGCCGCGCCTTGGCCCGCATCTCGTGGACGCTCAGGAGCCCGCTGTCGTCGATGTAGATGGCTGCCCGGCGCAGCCGGTCGCAGGCATCGGCCACGCTCTTCCACTGCTCGCTGCTGGCCTGACCGGTGCGGAGCGTTTTGAGCGATACCAATGCCTCGGTTGAAATCAGCCGCTGGACGAGCTGCTCCATCGACATCTCGAGGCTGAAGACGGCGACCGGCAGGTCCTCCACGATAGCCGCGTGCGCGGCGACGTTTAGGCAAAAGCTCGTCTTCCCCATTGACGGCCGTCCCGCCACGATGATCAGGTCGCTGAGCTGAAACCCGGCCGTCCTCTCATCGAGGTCCTTGAAGCCGGTCGGGGCGCCGGTGATCGCCTCGCGCCGCGCCGACAGGGCCTCGAGCTGCACGACGGCGCCCTGGAGGAGCTGGCCGATGGGGGTGAAGGAGCGCTTGAAGCGGTGCTCGGAGAGGCGGAAGATCCTCTCCTCCGCCCGGTTCAGGAGGTGGTCGGATTCGTCCGCCGACTCATAGGCCTCGGCGACGATCTCGGTCCCGGCGCGGATCAGCCGTCGCTTGACGGCCAGGTCCTGCACGATCCGGGCGTGGTAGAGCAGGTTGGCGGCGGTCGGGACGATGTCAACGATCCGGGCCAGGTACTCGTCGCCGCCCGCCTCGTCGAGGACGCTCAGCCGGCGCAGCTCCTCGCGCACCGCCAGGGCGTCGGGGGCGTGCCCCTGGTCGCGGACGCTCGAGATGGCGCGGAAGATGTGGCGATGAGCGGGATGATGGAAGTCCTCCTCGGTCAGCGTCTCCATCGCCCGGTCCGCGGCCGTCTCCTCGATCAGCATCGCCCCGAGGACCGAGATCTCGGCCTCGTCGGAGTGCGGGGATGCCCGCTCTACGGACCGCGCCGTCGCCCTCGTCGCCGTGATCGTCTCATCCATCGGTCGCACTCCCCTGCCCCCCCATGACCGCGGTCCCTTCGTCGTGGACCCGCCGCGCCAGCTGGACGTCCTCCCAGGTGGGCCGCTTCAGCTTGGGGTTGCGCAGGAGGGCCGCCGGGTGGTAGGTGGCCACGACCGGCACGCCCCGGTACTCGAAGACCCGGCCGCGAAGGGACGCCATCGAGCCGTCGACACCAAGCAAGGTGCGCGCCGCGTGCCTTCCGAGGGTGAGAATCACGGCCGGTCCGATCAGCTCGATCTGCCGCTCCAGGTAGGGGATGCAGGCGGAGACCTGGTGCGGGGCCGGATCGGCGTTTCCGGGCGGACGGCTCTTCAAGATGTTGGTGATGAAAACCTCGTCTCGCGAGAACCCGATGGCGGCCAGGATCCTGGTGAGGAGCTTGCCGGCCGCTCCGACGAACGCCTCACCCTGCTGATCCTCGTGGAACCCGGGCGCTTCTCCCACGACCATGAAGCGGGAGAGCGGGGTGCCGCTCCCGAACACGCCCTGCGTCCGCGTGCGGTGGAGCTCGCAGCGGGTGCAGGTCATGACCTCCTGCCGCAGGGCCTTCCACGCCTCGGCGTCGAACGCCTCGCTCGGGGAGGGGTCGGTCGTCAGCCTTTCGACGGTCGACGGCTCCTCGCCGGAGTCCGGCCGTGAAGCCACGGCCCCGGGAGCGTTCCTCGGAAGCCGGTAGACGAACCGCTCGCCCAGCAGACGGGCGCGGACGAGTCGACGGCGTGCCTCCTCGTGGCCGCCCGCCGTCACTTCGCCGCGGCGGCCGTACTCACCCGGTCCAGCACCTCGCCCAGCAGCCGATCCGCGAGCACGTCCTTCGACATCCGATCGAAGCGAATCCTGAGCCTCTCGGGACCGAGCAGGGTCACCGCGTTGGTCTCGTGGGCGAATCCCGCGCCTTCCTCGAGAGGATTGTTCACGACGATGAAATCGCATCCCTTAGCGATCCGTTTCTCCTCTGCCCGGCGCTCGACGTCATCGGTCTCGACCGCGAACCCGATGACCACCGTGCCGGGATCGCGCTCGACGACGGCACGTGCCAGGATGTCGACGGTCGGCTCGAGCTCGAGGATGCCATCCCACTCCGACTTCTTGAGCTTGGCCTCTCTCGGCACCGTCGGTCGCCAGTCGCTCACCGCGGCGGTCATCCAGAGCTGCGCCGCAGCGGGAAGAGCCTCCATGACGGCGTCCATCATCTCCTCCGTGGTGCGGACCGCCACCGCGTGGACGAACGGGAGAGCCTCCAGCTCCGTCGGGCCGTGGATCAGGGTGACGTCGGCCCCGTGCCGCCAGGCGGCGCGCGCGACCGCGAACCCCATCCTTCCCGTGGACCGGTTGGTGAGGATGCGGGCGGGGTCCAGATCGGACTCGGTCCGTCCCGCCGTCACCACGATCCGGCGCCCGGCGAGCCTTCCGCTTCCGTTCAGCAGCCGATCCAGGGCGTCGAGGACGGGGCGGTTGCCCGGCCACCGCCCGACGCCGAACTCGCCGCACGCCAGGGGTCCCTCGTCGGGCGTTACCAGCCAGTAGCCCCGCTCCCGCAGGACACCGCGATTCGCCACCACGGCAGGGTGGCCGTACATGGTGGCGTTCATGGAGGGAACGAGGACGACGGGAGTGTGACGCGGATCCACCGCCAGCAGCGTGGTGCTCAGCAGGTCGTCGGCGAGCCCGGACGCGGCCTTGGCGAGGATGTCCGCCGTGGCGGGGGCCACCACGATCGCGTCCACGCGAGCGAAGTCCAGGTGTGGGAAACGGGCGTACTCCCCCGCTTCCTCTCCCTCCGGCCATCCCTGCCAGAGCTCCGTGCCGACCCGCTCGCCCGACAAGGCCTCGAACAGCGCCGGTCGGACGAGTTCGGCCGCAGCCGCGGTCAGCACCACCCGGATCCGCGCGCCGGCTCGCTGGAGGTCGCGCATCAGATCGACCGCCTTGTAGCACGCGATCCCCGAGGTCACGCCGAGCGTCACGACCCGCCCGGCGAAGCTGTCGCTCACGACCCGCCGACCCGCTTGTCGACGATCTCGTACTCGATCTCGCCCGAGACGAGATCCTCGAGGGCCCGCGTCGTGTACTTCTTCTTCCACTCCTTGCCGCCTTCTTTGGGAAGCTCGTTCAGCTTCCGCGCATAGGCCGCGGTCACGACGAGCGCCTCGTACTTGTTGCGCTCGGGCGTCGCCGCGGCGGCCTGTCCTGGTGTGAACACCTTCATCGCGGAATTGCCTCCTTTCTCATTTTGTTTCCCGTCTCGCGCCGATGGCGCGCGGGAAATGCATCTCGACCCATCGATCGAGGTTCTCGAGCCGGGAGCGTCGGTGCTCCTCGGCATGGATGATATGTGCGAAGGTCTCGACCGTCTCCTCGAGCTCGCGATTCACGATAACGTAATCGTAGTGGAACACCGCATCGATCTCGCCGAGCGCGTCGTACAGACGCTCCGCGATCGCCGTCGCCGTCTCCGTTCCGCGGCCCCGCAAGCGGGCTTCCATCGCCCCATGGGAAGGTGGAAGCAGAAAGATGGAGATCGCGTCGGAATAGAGGTCGAGAAGGCTGGCACCGCCCTGGACGTCGACATCCATCAGGATGTGATGGCCCGCCGCGAGGGCTTCCTCGATGTCCGCCCTCGGAGTCCCGTACAGATGACCGTGGACCACCGCCCACTCGACGAGCTCGTCGGCGTCCTGCGCCCGCCGGAACTCTTCCTCATCCACGAACCGATAATCAGAATCGTCGACCTCCTCCTGGCGGCGCTCCCTGGTCGTCAGCGAGACGGCGAACCGGATGTAAGGAAAGCGCTTGAAGATCTCGTTCGCCACCGACGTCTTGCCGGCCCCGCTCGGGGCCGAAAGTACGATCGGAAACGGATGCGACCTCAGCTCGACGGGTCTGTCGCGACCTGTCATTCCACGTTCTCCGCCTGCTCCCGCATTTTTTCCAGCTCGGCCTTCGCCTCGATCGCCAACTGCTGCATCTCGGCGTCGTTGGCCTTCGCGGCGATCGTGTTCACCTCGCGACCGATCTCCTGAAGAAGAAACGTCAGCTTCCGGCCAACGGCCTCGCCGTCCCCACCCAGCTGCGCCTCGAAATGATCCAGGTGGGCAGCCATCCGGGTCAGCTCCTCGGACAGGTCGAGCCGGTCGGCCAGCAGCACGATCTCCTGGGCGACCCGTTGATCCAGGACTTCGGGGTCGCTCCCGTCGAGGAGCGACCTGACCTTCGACTGGAGCCGCTCGCGCTCGCGCTCCTCGCGTTGCGGGGCCAGGGTCGTCACCCGCTCGCGCAGGTCGCGGATCGTATCGAGCCGCTCGCGGAAATCCCGTTCGAGCGCGGCCCCCTCCACACGGCGGCTCTCCAGGACACCCTCGATCGCGGCGTCCAAGGCACGCTCCGCGCCATCGCGGAACATCGCCTCGTCGAGGGAGATCTCCGGCTCCCAAAGGAGGATCCCCGGCACATCCAGAAGCGATTCGATCGAGATCCCGCTCCGGACCCCGGGCAACCCTTCCAGCCCGCCGGCGATCTCCAGAAGCCGATCGAGCACATCCCGGTTGAGGCGCGGCGCCTCGTGTTCCGACCGTTCCACCGGCTCCATCTCGACGGTCACGGCAAGATGACCGCGCGCGCAGCTCGCGGCGCAGCGGCCGGCGACGAAGCTCTCCAGATGCGAGAACTCGCGGGGAAGCCGAATGTTGGTGTTGAGGAACCGGTGATTGACCGACTTGATCTCGGCGAGAAACCGGTACCCGCCGGTCTCGGTCTCGCCACGGCCGAAACCCGTCATGCTGCGGATCATCGATATCTCCCTGAACTTTGGGAAGTTAGCTTGGGTGAGGGCGGGCAGCAACGGAAGCGGCGCCCGCCAGGCTCGGTCATGCGCGCCCCTTCAGGTCACCGGGGAGAATACGCGAAACCGCCGCCAGGCCCCGCCGGATCATGCGAATCACGTCCTCGTTCCCCTCCCAGTGCTCCAGCACGACTTTCTCGTCGACGTGATTGAGCAGGTTGTGGAGGGCGAGCAGCACGACCACGAGATCGTCGACCTGCCCGAGACCGGGAACGAAGTCGGGGACCACGTCGATCGGCGACACCAGGTACAGCAGCGTCCCGCCGAGGATTAGCTTGCTGCGCCGCGGGACGCGTGGATCGCCGAGCAGGCGCTTGAGGAGCACCAGGAAATGGGGCAGGAACAAGGCGAGCTCGCGGAGGACTCCGCGCGAAGCTCCCCGGGCGGGCAGGCTGTCGCTCGCGGCTTCCTCCCTCATGCGTCCCCGCTCCCCGTCGACCGCCGGACGGGCTCCCGTCCGGCGAAGCGGGCGGCGTCGCTAGCGCGCGCGGCCGCCACGCCGGCTCCGTACCCGTTGTCGATGTTGACCACCGTCACCCCTGCCGCGCAGCTGTTCAGCATGGTCAGGAGTGCCGCCAGCCCGCCGAACGAGGCGCCGTACCCGACGCTGGTCGGGACGGCGATGACCGGTCCCCGCGCCAGGCCGCCCACGACCGATGCCAGAGCCCCGTCCATCCCCGCCACGACGATGAGGGCGGTGGCGGCGGTGATTCGCTCGGCGCGCTCCAGGATCCGACCGACCCCGGCGACCCCCACGTCCACGATGCGCTCGGCCGACCGACCCAGGAGCATCAACGTCTCGATCGCCTCCTCGGCCACCGGCAGATCGCTGGTCCCCGCGGTGATCACTGTCACCACTCCGCCGGAAGCCGGCTCCGGTCGGCCCGCGGCGACGGTACGCGCCACGGGGTTGTGGACGGCACCCGGCACGGCCGACCGGATCGCCGCGGCGTGCTCGGGCTCGGCACGCGTGGCCAGTAGCCGGCCGGAGCGCTCCCAGATCCGCTCCGCGATGGCCGCCGCCTGGAGCGGGGTCTTGCCGGCGCAGAACACGACCTCGGGGAGCCCCGTCCTCGCCTCCCGCCCGTGGTCTATGGTGGCGAAGGGGAGCCTCTCGTGGGGCCAGCCGGCCAGTCGCCGGCAGGCCTCCTCGATGTCCATCTCGCCATTCTTCACGGCGGTCAGCGTGGTGCGCAGCAGGATGTCCACGATTAGGTTGGAGTCTATCGTACGGAGAGAGCGAGTTCCACTTCCACCGATAACGGGTAGTCGAGAGGAATCCCATCGCTCAGTGGGAGAGACCGCGGGGCTCCCCCCGCCTCGGGAAGGACGAAGTTCACGTCTGGCGGATCTCCCTTTCCTCCGTCGACCTCGAGCGCGCCCGCGGGATGCTCTCGGAGGACGAACGGCGGCGGGCCGCGCGCTACCGCTTCCCCACCCATCGGCGCCGATTCCTCGCCGCCCGTGCGGGTCTGAGGGCCATTCTCGCCCTCTATCTGGACCTCGACCCGGCCGCGGTCGACCTGACGGCGGGACCGACCGGCAAACCTCGCCTCGCGGACAACCCGGGCCTCGAGTTCAACCTCGCCCACTCGGGCGACATCGCGCTGGTGGCGGTCACCCGCGGCCGGCCGGTCGGGGTGGATGTCGAGAGGATGCGCCGGGGGATCCCGTACGAGCGCCTCGCCGAGCGTTTCTTCGCTCCCAGCGAGGTGGCCGCCCTGCGGAGCCTCCCCCCGCCCATCCGATCGGCCGGGTTCTTCGCCTGCTGGACCCGGAAGGAAGCCTGGCTGAAGGCCTCCGGGCACGGGCTCGAGGGGGGGCTCCCGTCCGCCCTGCCGCGGTTCGCGGTCTCGGTCGAGCCCGATCCGATCGCCATCGCGGTGACGCTTTCCGGACGTCCCGACGAGGCGGCCCGCTGGTCCCTCGTCGATCTCCGGGTCGGATCGGGGTACGCCGGCGCCATGGCCGTCCAGGGACCCGCGCGAACGCGGTTCTACCGTTGGGCTTCCTAGCCGGGCCTTCCGCTCCAGCCCGTCACCTCCTCATCGGCGGCCTCCTCCTGGCGGGGGCGTACGGCCACGCGTCCGCCCAGGAGCCTGAGCGGCGGCCTTCGGTGCCGATCCCGGTCGAGACCCCGGCGGAGCCGGACACGCTGCCCCCCGTCCTGCCGGGACTTCCACTGGCCGAGGTGGTCCAGGAAGACCCTACGCCCTGGCTCGTCGACCTCCACGGCCTCTACGGAGTCACGATCGCCCGCTACAACCGCATCGACGGCCTCGTCCCCGCCTGGGGTCTCGATCTCGAGCCCACCAACCCGACGCGCGTCCCGGCGCTGGGCGGGCACTACGGCAGGGCGACAACCCACTCACGCGGATACTGGAGCGCCTGGATCGCCCAGCGGCTCCCGTTGCCGGGGGAGGTCCGTCTCCGCGTCGAGCATTTCCAGCGCGCGAGCACCTACGACGAATGGAGGATAACCCCCCGCGAGAACGACCTGTCGACCTTCCTGACCGGCTCCGACCTCGTCGACTGGTGGCGCGAGAAGGGCTACCTGGTGGAGGTGACGGGCGAGACCGTCGACGGCCGGCTGGGTGGCCGGCTCGCCTTCACGGACGCCAGCCAGCACAGCGAGCCCAACCGCTTCCCGTTCGTCCTCTTCGGCGGCGATGAGGACTTCCGCGCCAACCCGACCGTCCTGGAGGGCGACCTGCACAGCCTGAGCCTGTCCGCCCGCCTCGACACGCGCGACATCCAGAGCCCCCTTCTTCCGTCCCCCGGATGGCGGCTCCATGCCGAGATCGAGGTAGCGGGCGGGCCGCTCGGCGGCGACCTCGACTTCACGCGGGCGCAGGTCGATCTGCGCCGCTACAACCGGCTAGGCGACGATGCGTGGTGGGACTGGAGGCTCGTGTGGATGGGGCCGCTGGACGACGATGGCGTCCCGCCGCAGAGAAAGGCCTCGCTCGGAGGACCGGGATCGCTGCGCGGCTTTCCGGCGGCGCGCTTCGTTGGCGAGGAGGCGCTCCAGGTCTCGACCGAGGCCCGCCTGCCGCTCCCCGTCAGGCGACCCATCGACATCCTCTTCCTCTCCTGGCACCTGGTCGGCCTGGCCGATCTAGGGGTCGTGGACGACTATGGCGAATGGCACGCCGACGTGGGGGCTGGCGTCTCAGGCATCAACCTCTTTTCTTATGTCGGCCTCTTCGTGGCCCAGCGGGTGACCGACAGGGGCGAGAGCGATGACGGGCCGAGGTTCATCATACGCCTCCGCCGCGACTTCTAGTGCCTCGTTGCGGAAATCCGCGTCAGCACCGAGAGGTCCGATGCGGCAGCGAGGCACTGAACTTTCCATGCTGGAGGACGATACCGGAATGAAGCTGGTCGAATTTCTCACCCCGGACGAGGTGAGCCTCGAGCTCGAAGCCGGGTCCAAGGACGAGGCGCTGAGAGAGTTGGTGAAGTTGCTGGGGCTGGAGCAGAACGCAGAGGAGAGCTTGTTCAAGCTGCTCCGGAAACGGGAAAACCTCGGCTCCACCGGTATCGGCAAGCACGTCGCCATCCCCCACTGTCGCTCGCTGGTCGTGGACCGCCTGCGGGTCGCCTATGGACGCAAATCGGAAGGCCTCGAGTTCGATGCGATCGATGGCCAGCCCGTTCACCACCTCTTCCTCATCGTCGCCCCGCCGGTCGAGATCTCCAACCAGTATCTTCCCGTGCTGGGGAAGATCGCGCAGTTCTGCAAGGAGCCCAGGAACCTCTCGCGGCTCGATGAGGTGGAGACCACGGACGCGTTCTTCGAAGCGCTCGAGCGCACCACCAGCTGAGGAAGGAGGAATCCCCTGGACGCCACGATCGAGCTGCTGATCGCGCTGCAGGACCTGATGCAGCTCAAGCGGGACCTGCAGGACAACACCTACGCGGAGATCGGCTTCGAGACCGACGGCGAGACCGCCGTCGACGCCGAGATCGAGAGCCTGCGCGACGAGATCGATCAGCCGCTCCTGCGACGATTCGACCGCATCGCGACGAAGTACGACCGGCCGCTGGTCCCCGTCCGCAACGGTGTCTGCTACGGCTGCTTCGTGAAATATCCGACCGCGAAGCTCTCCGATCTGAGCGACGCGCCCATCCCCTGCGAAAGCTGCGGTCGACTTCTCTACCGGATCCACTAGGACCTCGCAACGAGGTCCCGCTAGGGCGCGCTCTCCTCGACCACCGAGGACGACCGGACCCGAAGGCGCTTGAGCGCGGTTTGGTCGCCCGCATCGAGCTTGTACCAGTAGACTCCGGCCGGGACCGGCTCGTCGTTCCGGTCCTGACCATCCCACGCCACTCGATGCAGGCCCGGCCCCTGGCGCTCGTCGACCAGCACGGCCACCTCCTGTGCGAGGAGGTTGTAGACGATCAAGCGCACGTCTCCCTCCGTCTCCAGCCGATAGGTAAAGATCGTCGGGCTGACGCCGGGGGTGAACGGGTTGGGAAAGTTCTGCTCGAGACGGAAGCTGGTTTCGGAGGGTAGCGCCGTTTGCGACCGCACCGGGCCGGGGCTCAGAAGGATCACCCCCGCGACAAGGATCGCCGGAACCACCACACTAGGGCGCACGCGTGACCCACGCGTCCGGGTAGCCTCCCATCGCGACCCTTTCGAGCGCACGGTCGGCGACGACCCGGTCGGCGAAGCTGCCGACGTAGACGCGAACCAGCCCGTCCCTGCCCGTGACGTGCCAGACGGCAAGATCGGGAAAACGTCGTTCGAGTTCCTGCTTGCGAACAAGGGCTCCCGTTTCGCTATCGAAGGCTCCTGCCTGAAGGGTCCAGACCCCGGTCGGGGTGAGTCCGGGAGGCGCGGCCGATTCGTCGCGCGAAGCCGCCTCACCCTCTTGATTATACTGGACGCCCGCCCCCAGAGTTCCGAGAAGCTCGGCGGTGCTCGGGTCGCCCCGCTCGCGGGGTGTCGTGAGCTCGCCCGCACGAGCCGCCTCGACGCCGGACGGGGTGACGTCCCGGCCGATGGAATCGGGATGGACAAAGGGCTCATACACGCCCGCGGCCATGGCTTCGGCCTGGGTCTCGAACTCCGGCCGCGCCGCCTCCCGCGCGGCCTCGAAATCCGGGTCCCGGGTCCGGTCCGGCGTGGTCTCCGGACGCGACTCCGATGAAGACGCGCAGCCAGCCAGCGCCACCGCCAGCCCGATCGTCACCCAGCGCGGCCTCACGAGGCGCCGCGCACGAGGATCCGCCGGTTTCCCTCGCGACGGGTCACCCCACTCCGGTCCAGGTACTCGAGGACCGGAATCAGGTACTTGCGGCTCACGCCCAGGGTCTCCTTGCACGCCCCGGTGTCGGCAGCTCCGTCGCGCGCGAGCCGGTTCACCAGCAGGTGCCGCGCCCGATCGACGGCCTCGGCGTCCGCGTACCAGTCGCTGGCCAGCTTGACGAGCCGGCCTTCGCGCTCGAGGTATCGGAGGAGCTCCCGCAGGTGCGTGCCGTCGACCGCCAGGTCCCCCGCCACCGCCTCGGTCTCCGGCGCTTCGAGGCCAGCCTCCCGGTAGCGCCGCTCGAGACGCTCGAGGAGGCGGGCGTTCTCGGGATCGAGATCGATCTCGCGCCCAGCGACGGCCAGTCCCGCCCCGCGGCGCTCGAGTGCGCCCTCTTCGATCAGCGCGTCGATCGCCGCCTCCACCAGGGCCGGGTCGGCGTCGCGCACGGCCCGCCGCGCCGCCGAGAGCGGCTGCCCGATCTCGAGCGGATGCGTCTCGTGATGACGAGCCACCGATTCGGCGATCCGCCCCATGGCCTCCTCGCGCGCCGCTCGCGCGAACCATCGGCCGCCGTGGGATTCGACGTTCTCTCCAATGGAGATCGACTCGAGCTCGGCGGCGCCGATCCCGGTGTCGAGCGGTAGCCCCGACTCTTCCACGCCCCGGGCGCCAGCGGCGCCGAGCACGCCGATCACACGCTCCGGACCGTTCGCGTCCGCGAGCCCCGCGAGCAGCCGTCCCCGCTCGGTCCGCCGGATTCCCCGTGTGCGCGGGGGGCGGCGCGCGAGCACGACCCCGCCGCCGATCGTCGTCACCGGACTGTAGGCGCGGATCACCAAGCGGTCGCCCACAGCCGGCACCAGCGGTCGCTCCAGGAGGAGCAGGGCTTCCCCCGCCTCCCCGGGCGCGACGGCTCCCTCCCCGTACAGGCGGAGACGCGCCATGACCTCGGTCGTGCCGTGGTGGACCCGGATCCGGTCGCCGCTCTCCAGGGATCGCGGGGCCGATCTCGACAGCCACAGGCGAGCGTCCACCCGTCTCGTGGCCGACCAGGGATGGTCGACGCCGACCAACGTGACGCCGCGCCGAGCACCGGACGCGCCCGGACCGGCGAGGGCGACCGCGGCCCGGGTCCCCGCCTCGGCCCGATTCACCGGGCGGCCGTGAACCTCGAGCGAGCGCACGCGGACCCGATCATCCACCGGGAGCAGGCGCAGAGTCTCGCCCTCGGACACGGCGCCGCTCCAGACGGTCCCGGTGACGACCGTGCCGGCTCCGGCGACCTGGAACGACCGGTCGACGGGCAGCCGGAACGGGAAATCGAGCGGACGCACCGGAAGCGCGGCCAGGACCGCGATCAGGGCCCGCCGGAGTCGCTCCAGGCCCGTCCCGAGGGTCGCCGAGACGACCACGATCTCGGCGGACTCCAGGCAGGAGCCCGCCAGCTCCTCGGACACCGTCTCGACGACGAGCTCGGACCACTCCGGGCTCA
This sequence comes from Gemmatimonadota bacterium, assembly GCA_050732935.1. Lineage (GTDB taxonomy): Bacteria > Gemmatimonadota > Gemmatimonadetes > JACCXV01 > JAHWKZ01 > DASRVA01. The sequence goes on along the minus strand of JBOHRW010000137.1, from coordinate 46,079 downwards.
CCAGATCGGCCTTCGTCACCGCCACGACGCCGTTCCGCACGCCGAGCGCCTCGAGGACGATCAGGTGCTCCCGACTCTGCGGCATGAAGCCCTCGTCCGCGGCGACCGTGAACAGCACCGCGTCGATTCCGGTGGATCCGGCCACCATGTTGCGGACGAACCCTTCGTGGCCGGGGACGTCGACGACGCTCGCCGGAGGGGCGTCCGGGCCGAGATCGAGGGGCGCGAATCCGAGATCGATCGAGATCCCCCGTCTCTTCTCCTCGGGGAGGCGGTCGGTCCAGACCTCGGTCAGCGCATGGACCAGGGCGGTCTTGCCGTGATCGATGTGACCGGCCGTTCCGACCACCCTCGATCGAGCCCGCTCGCTCATGCGGCCTCGGGCCGCAGGTCGGCGTGCCATCGAATGAAGTCCTGGATGAGGCGCTGTACAGCAACCTCTTCCTGCCCAACGCTTTCCAACTCATCGATGAGGCCATAATCCGGATGGGCATAGAGGGTCAGAAAGGAGAAGTCGCGCGGGGAGAGGGGTTGCAGTCGGGGGCGTGGCGGGCACTGGTCGCAGACGAGCCCGCCTTCCGAGATCGAGAACGCCAGCTCGCCCCCGTCCGGCAGTTCGCGACCGCATCCGACGCACGCCTCCAGGTGCGGAGCCACGCCCAGCGTGGAGGCGGCCGCCAGCCGGTGGAAGGTCTCCCAGCGTCGCTCTCCCCCGGCAGCGACCCGCTCCAGCCGCTCGAGCCCCTCCACCGTGAGCGCATAGAGCGGCTCCAGCGGGGCGCCGTCCGGCAGGACCGCCTGGAGGAACCGGAACCAGCGTCCCGCGGCCTCCATGCGCGCGAGCGAAGTGGCCACCCCGCGGTGCGCCTCGAGCAGGTCCACGCCCGAGAGCGTCTGCACCTCGCGTCCCTCCTTGGAGTAGTACGTCACCAGGAGCCGCTGAAAGGTGCCGAGCCCGGCCCCGAACCGGCTCTTCGGACGCCGCGCGCCCTTCGCCATGACCGGGACGACACCCTTGTCCCGCGTGAACAGGCGGTAGATCATGCTCGTCTCGCCGAACCGGATGGCCTTGAGGACGAACGCCTCCGTGCGCACGATGCTCATTACAGGAATCCCAGGAGGAAGAGAGAGGCCAGGCCCAGTATCAACAGGAACGATACGATGTCCGTCATCGTGGTCAGGAAGACCGACGACGATACAGCCGGATCCAGACCCAGGCGATGGAGCAGGATCGGGAACGACGCGCCCCAGAGGACGCCGAGCGAGATCGCCACCCACATGGAGCCGCCGACCACCAGGCCGACCCTCGTGTCGCCCTGCCAGAGACCGCCCGCGACGCCGATGAAGAAGGCGATGATGAAGCCGATCACGAGGCCCGCGACGACCTCGCGGGCGATCGATCGCATGGGCCGGAAAGGGGTGCTCGAAAGAGCGAGCCGGCGGACGGCCACCGCGGTCGCCTGGACCGCGGAATTCCCGGCCATGGCCGCCACCACGGGCATGAACACGGCGATAAACGCGAGCTGCTCGATCGTGTCCTCGAAGCTGGCGACCACCAGCGCCCCCAGCCCCGAGGTGCCCAGGGTGATCAGGAGCCACGGGATGCGCGATCTCACGATCTCGACAGGTGTGGCGTACGCCTCCTCCTCCTCGTCCACGCCCGAGAGCCGGAAGATGTCCTCCGTCACCTCGGCCTCGATGATGTCGATCACGTCGTCGACCGTGATCCTTCCCAGCAGCCGGTCGAATTCGTCCACCACGGGGATCGACACCAGGTTGTACCTGGCGATGAGCCGCGCCACCTCCTCCTGGTCCACGGTCGGCAGGACGCGCACCACGTCGGTCTCCATGATCTGCTGGACGCGAGTGGAGCCCGCGGTGACGATGAGATCGCGGAGGGCCAGCGTGCCCACGAGCCGCTCCTCCTCGTCCACGACGTACACGGTGAAGAAGTCGCGCACCTCCTGCCCCTGGCGGCGAACGTCCGAGATCGCTTCGTCGGCGGTGAGCGTGGCCGGCACGCTCACCAGCTCGGTCGTCATCACCCCACCCGCGGACTCCTCGTGGTACCGCATCAGGGCGGCGATCTCGCGAGACTCCTCGGGCTCGATCTCCTCCAGGATCTCCCGGGCGTCCTCGATCGAAAGCTCGCTCAGAATGTCGGCCGCGTCGTCGAGCGCGAGCTCCTGGAAAAGGGCCTTGCGCTCCGCACCCTCGACCACCCCCAGCAGGTCCGGCCAAGACTCCTCGTCGACCTCGGTCAGGGTCTCCGCGCGCAGCTCGAGCGGCACGCGCCGGAAGAACGCCACCCGGGCGCCCTCCTCCAGCCGGTCGATGATCTCGGCCAGATCCGCCGGGCGCAGCTCTCCGAGCAATCGATCCAGATCGGCCTCGTCGCCCCCGTCCGCGATCGCGGTCAAGATGCGATCGATGAGCTGCTGGGTCTGTTCGGCCGGCTCCACCACGAGGTCTGCTGCTCCGAAAGTTGACGGCGGTCCCCGGCGCCCGGGGAAGGTTGTCACGGATCTCGACGAGCGATTCTGGCTACCGCGGCAGGATCAATCTGGAGGCGGCGTCAAAGCCCGTCAACGCGCGAGACCCACTCCTCCTGGATCCTCTGCATCTCGCGCTCTGACTCCGGCGTGTCGTGATCGCGGCCGGTCAGGTGGAGGGCGCCGTGGACGAACAGCCGCCAGACCTCGCGCGAGAGAGGCTCCCCACGCTCCCGGGCCTGAGCCGCGGCGCGCTCCAGCGATACGTAGATGTCGCCCAGGACGCCGCCGGAAAGCGCGGGATCGTAGGGAAAGGCGAGCACGTCGGTCGGGCCTTCCTGCTCGCGAAAGCGGCGGTTCAGCTCGGCCAGCTCGGCGTCGCCCGTCAGCACGCAATGCACCTCCCCCTCCCCGGCCCCGGTTTCATCCATCATCAGCCGGGCCAGCGTTTCTCCGGGAAAACGGACGAGATCAGGAGGGGGCGCGACCGACGGATGGAATCGTACTCGAATCGTCATCACGCGTCTCCGGGGCGTGGAGCGAAACCGAGGGATAATCGACTCGCTGGTGGTGCATCCCGCACAGCACACCGACGAACTTTTCCTGGGCCACGGCCAGATCTCGAAACGTCAGGTCCGCGTCGTCGAGCTGGTGCTCCTCCAGCTTCATCTCGACGATCCGCCGAACCACCTCCTCGAAGCGCTCTGGCGATGGGTCGCGGACAACCCGGCTGGCGGCCTCGACGGAATCGGCGAGCATGACCACCGCGGTCTCCTTCGTGCGGGGGCGAGGTCCGGGGTACACGAAGTCCCCCACCGCGTGTGGCTCGATCCGGCCCTCCCGTTCCGCCTGATGCCAGAAGTAGGAGAGCCGGGTCGTACCGTGGTGCTCGCGAATGAACTCCATCACACACTCCGGAAGGCCGGCCGCGCGCGCCATCTCGACGCCGTCGGTCACGTGGCGCGACACGATGCGGGCGCTCGCCGCCGGTCGCAGCGAATGGTGCGGGTTGATCCCGTCGCGCTGGTTCTCGACGAAATATTCCGGTCGCCGGATCTTGCCGATATCGTGGTAGTAGGCCCCGACCCGCGCCAGCAGCGAGTTCGAGCCGATCCCCTCGGCCGCCGCCTCAGACAGGTTCCCCACCACCACCGAGTGATGAAACGTGCCCGGGGCTTCGACCAGAAGCTGCTTGAGCAGGGGCCGATTCAGGTCCGCCAGCTCGAGGAGGGTCAGGTCGGTGGTCCGGCCCGAGGCCCATTCCAGGATAGGCAACAGACCCATCGCGATGAACACCGACAGCGCGGCGCTGAGCGCCCCCCAGCCGATGCCGACGGCGAAGTCGGTCGCACTCCAGATCTGCACCAGCGCCAGCGCCCCGAGCGCGAAGGAGTGACCGACGATGATGAAGAGCAGGCTCTCGTAGAACTGCGTCCGACGCCGTATCCGACGCACGCTCCACGCGCCGGCGAGGCCGCCCAACAGCCCCGTCCAGAGGACCGGGAATCCGAGCTCGACCTGGGCGACGATCAGAACCGCCAGGAACAATGTCGTGGCGACGCTGAGCCGCGTATCCCACAGAACCGCTACCAGGAGCGAGCCGAGCGCCACGGGAGCCGCGAAGTCGGGCATCGCGTCGACGCGCTCCGCGAAAGCCGCGAGACCGATCACGAGCGCCCAGATGGTGGCCATGACGGCAAGGGCCCGATAGTCGTCGAAGACGTCCCGGCGGTACTGGAAGAGGTAGAAGAGGAAGAGGAGCAGGATGGCCATGCTCATCGCGAAAGCTCCCAACCCGGCCCTGAGATCTTCCGCCGAGAAGCCGGCATGTCTGCGTTCCATCTCCTGGCGCAGGCTGGTCACCTTCTCGGCCTGCTCGGGCGTCACGCGGGTGTGGGCGGCCACGATGAGCTCGCCTCGCAGGACCTCCCCGTCATACGGGCTGACCGATCGGCGGGCCTCCTCTCGGCGCGCCGCGGTGAGCGACGGCAGCGCCTCCAGGTTGGGAGGCATGAACGCCGGCAGCAGGTCGAGGACCAGCCGACGGACCTCAGGGTCGAGCCCCTCGGCGCGCTGCGCGAGCGGCGGAACGGTCCCGCCCGGCACCAGGAAGGTGACGGCGTCGCGGGCCACGATCTCCGGTTCCACGTCGGGGTGGCGGACCTCGATCTGGGTCCCGACGATGCTCTGGGCCGCCTCGGACCCGAGCAGCCAGCTCTGCCCGTAGATCGTGGGCAGCACACGGCGCGCGAAGTCCCGGACTTCCGCCCGGACCTCCGGATCGGTCAGCTCCCGAAGCTCGGAAGGCCGCAGATCCAGCGCCCGGCCTTCCACCCGTGCCAGCTCGGCCAGGCGCGCGCGTGCCGTATCCGGCGGGAGCTCGGCGAAGCGCCCCAGGAAGGTCTCCACGGCCGCCAGCGCCGAATCGCCCCGCGACGGGATCACCGCGTACACGGGCGGAACGGACGCAGCGGCCTGGTCGCGCAATCCGAGCAGCTCCTGCTCGTCCCGGCGGACCGGAAAGTCGAACGGCGCCAGCAGGTCCTCCGCCGCCACCGCGCCCACCCGCACGGCGGGTACGTCATAGCCGCCGGGGGGTGGGAAGAGGACCAGCGCCAGGCCCGCCACCAGACCCGGGAGGATCAGGCGGAGCACCAGGTCCTTCGGCGAAGTCGGATCCTTGGACGGTCGCCAGGAGGCGGCCCGGGAGGACAGCCACCTGGACAGGCGGGCGCCGGGGGTCACGAGTCGCTCCGGGGGGATCGGGGCTTCGACGCTCGGGACGACCGGTCCCCGGTGTCCTCCGAGGTCTCGTAGGCCTTCAGGATCTTCTGCACGAGCGCGTGGCGGATCACGTCGCGAGCGGTCAGATAGACGAAGGCGATCCCGTCGATGCCTTTCAGGATGCGTTCGATCTGCAAGAGACCCGACTCCTCCCGCGGCGGCAGGTCGATCTGGGTCTTGTCGCCGGTGATCACCGCCCTCGAGTTCAGACCCAGCCGGGTGAGGAACATCTTCATCTGCCGGGTGGTCGCGTTCTGCGCCTCGTCCAGGATCACGTACGCGTCGGCCAGCGTCCGGCCACGCATATAGGCCAACGGCGCGATCTCGATCGTGCGTGTCTCCAGGTACCGCCGGACCCTGTCCTGAGCCAACATGTCCTCGAGCGCGTCGTAGAGCGGACGCAAGTACGGGTCCACCTTCTCCTGGAGATCGCCCGGCAGGAACCCCAGTGTCTCCCCGGCTTCGACGGCGGGGCGGGCGAGAACGATGCGACGGACCGTCTTCCTGTGCAATGCATCGATGGCCATCGCGACCGCGAGGTAGGTCTTTCCGGTACCGGCCGGGCCGATCGACACCGTGATGTCGTTGTCGGTCATGGCGCCGAGATACGCCTCCTGACCCGCGGTCTTGGGCTTGATGATCTTCTGCGTCCCGCGGATGGCGACGCGATCGCGATCCAGCCGCTCGAGCGCGGTGTCCGTGCCGGTCGACAGCTCGTCGTAGAACCGGCGGACATCATCGGGATCGAAGCCCACGCCGGTCTGAATCAGGGTCATCAGATGCTCGACGAGCGAAGAGACACGAGACACGATCTCCGGCGGTCCCTGGATGCGTAGCTCGCCTTCCCGGACGAACAGGCGCGCGTCGCTGAGCCGCTCGATCAGCTTGAGGTTGCGGTCGTTCGTTCCGAAGAGCGTGAGCTGGTCGACGCCGTCGAGAGGGATGGCGTGCAGGTGGGCCGTGGTCCGGGCGTGCACGTCGATGGGAGTCTAACGACGCCCGCTCGGCGCAGTCAAGCCGGAGCCCGGAGCCACGACGCGGATGTGGAGGCCCGCGAGCTCGTGCGGATCGGCAGTGTCGGGGGCGCCTTCCAGGAGCGCGCTGGCGCTGGTCGTCTTGGGGAACGCGATCACGTCGCGCAGGCTGTCCCCTCCCGCGAAGAGCATCGCCGTACGATCGAGGCCGACCGCGAACCCGCCGTGGGGCGGAGCGCCGTATTCGAAGGCCGACAGCAGGAACCCGAACCTCGCTCTGGCCTCTTCGGGTGAGATCCCCAGCCTCTGGAAGAGGGCCTCCTGGAGGGCCCGCTCGTGGATCCGGATCGAACCGCTGCCGATCTCATAGCCGTTGATCACCAAGTCGTAGGCCATGGCCTCGATCGAAAGCGGGTCCTCGGCAGCCAGCCCTTCGAGCCCTCCCACCGGCGCGGTGAAGGGATGGTGGCTGGGCACGATCTCCCCCTGCGGATTCTCCTCGAAGAGCGGAAAGTCGACGATCCACAGCGGGCGCCACGCGCCTTCGTCGATCCAGCCGCGCTCACGCGCGAGATGGATCCGGAGCGCTCCCAGCGCGAGCCTCGCCGTCCGCGCCCGGTCGGCGACCGCGAGCAGCAGGTCGCCGGGCTCGGCGCCGGCCGACCCGCCGGCGGCCGTCCAGCGTTCGGACGCGACGAACTTGTCGATCGACGACCTCCAGCCCTCGTCGTCGTGGCGTGCCCAGACCAGCCCCTTGGCGCCCGCGCCCTGCGCGATCTCCGTCCATCGGTCGAGCTGGCTCCGGGTCGCTTCCGCCGCCCCCGGCACCGTGAGACCGGCGATCCGGCCTCCCGTGTCGATGGCAGCATCGAAGATCCGAAACCCGCTCTCCCGGAAATGATCGGTCAGGTCCACTAGCTCGTGCCGGATCCTGAGGTCGGGCTTGTCGCTTCCGAAGCGCGCCAGGGCCTCGTCGAAGGAGAGGCGGGGTATCTCCCCGACCTCCACCTCCAGGCACACGTGGAACAGATGGCGGAACAGCCCGCTCACCGTCTCGATCACGTCATCGGTGTCGACGAACGCCATCTCCATGTCGATCTGGGTGAACTCGGGCTGGCGATCCGCCCGCAGATCCTCATCCCGAAAGCAGCGGGCGATCTGGAAGTAGCGATCGTACCCGGCCACCATGAGAAGCTGCTTGTAGAGCTGAGGCGACTGGGGGAGAGCGTAGAACTTGCCGGCATGGACTCGGGACGGAACGAGATAGTCCCTCGCCCCCTCGGGCGTCGGTCGGGTCAGGATCGGGGTTTCGATCTCCCAGAAGCCGAGCCCGTCGAGATAGCGGCGGGTCTCCCAGGCGATCCGGTGCCGCACGCCCAGGGCCGCCGTCAAGCGAGGCTTGCGGAGCTCCAGGTAGCGGTAGCGGAGCCGCAGATCCTCGGCCACCTCGCCGCCCTCCTTCTCGACATCGACCGGAAACGGCGGCGTCGCGGCCTCGGCGAGAAGCGCGCAGGCCGTGATCTCGATTTCGATCTCGCCCGTGGGCATGGTCTTGTTGACGCTGGCGTCCGGACGGCGCGCGACCGTCCCCTCGATGCGTACGACGTCCTCGGCGCGGAGCTTCTCCACCGTCGCGAACGTCGCGCCGTCGAGCCGCTCCGGGTTCGCCACGCACTGCACCATTCCATAGCGGTCCCGAAGATCGAGGAAGACCAGCCCGCCGTGGTCACGACGTCGATGGACCCAGCCGCACAGGGCGACCGCGCGGTCGACGTCCGGTGCGCGCAGGGTGCCGGCCCCGTCCGTGCGCAGACGGGTGGAGAGCGGACGGGTCACTTATTGACCTCCAAGGGGGATCGATCGGGTGTGGGTCAAGCAGAAAAGTATAGAGGTGCCAGCCCGCTTAGAACAAGCGCTCGGCATGAGCCCGGAGGACCTGACGGCTGGGAATCGCCACCGGCCGGCCCTGCGGGGAGTCGAGCGTCAGGGTGGATTCCAGGATCTGTTCCTGCTCGTGGAGATCGAAAATGCGGTCAGCCGGATCATAGAGATAGTGTCCGTTCACCGTCCCCTGACCGATCAGAGAGACCGCGGACCCTCCGAGGGTGCCCATCCCCTGCACCATGATCGTGCCAGCGTACTCGACGGGGACCACCGGCCGTCCGGCGACGGCGCTCGTGTCGGCGATGGTGTAGTGGACGACGGTCTCGATCTGGGTAGTCACGCCCTGCAGGACCTCGGTCACCGTGAGCGTGTCGGTCCATGCGCTCACCGGCTCATCGGCTGAAGGCAGATGGGGCAGGAAGGCGGCCGCGGCCCGTTCTACGTAGCGGGCCCCGATCCCGGGCTGGACGACGCCGCTGGCGACCGCTTCGAGCACCACCCCGCGCGCATTGGTGGTCAGGGTGACGATGGTTCCACGGAGCTCCTCCGTGCGCGGCGTGGGGAACGGTCCTTCGATGGACATGGAGAGCTCGTCGAAGCTCAGACGCCACAGCAGCCGGGGCGCTGGATCCAGCAGCGTCAGGCGGACGATACCGCCCACGTGAAGCTCGTACAGATTGTCGCGCCCCAGGATGCGCTGGGATACCTGGAGCTCGTTGTCGGTGCGGAAACGGAAGGAGGTGCCCTGCGAGGGTGCGTAGACGAGCGATTGCGCGGCGACCGGGACGCTCCATGCACCACCGATCACCGCGCCCAACCCCCAGGTGCAGACTAGGAGCAGAGCTTTCCGCAATGCGCCAGCACCTTCCTCGCGTATCCGTTTCGCGGGACGACGCCGTTGGCCAGGGCCCGACTCAGGCGGGCGCGCCCCATGTTGTACGAGAGCAGCCCCAGAGTCCAGTCGTGATGGAAATGGGCGAGCTCACGGCTCAGGTGGGCCATACCCACACGCACGTTGATCTCGGGGTTGAAGAGCCGCTCCCGGGTGGCCTGCGGATCGTAGGCGCGGGCCGTCGAGGGCTTGATCTGCATGAGACCGACCGAGCCGGCCCGGCCGACCGCGCGCGTATCGAAAGCGCTTTCGGTGGCGATCAACCCGAACACGGCCGCCGGCTCGAGCCCGTGCTCGACGGCGGTGCGATGGATGATCCCGGCCAGCTCGAGATCGATTCCGTAGCGCGCGGCGAAAGCCCCCGCGATCGATTCCTCGTGTGTCGGGGTCGGGCGGTGGACCGGCTCCGGCTCGGGGTTCCGGGCATCCCCCGTCAGCGGCAGTGGCAGGAGCCCCAGGGACAGCCCGATGGCTCCGATCATCAGGACGGCGGATCGATGGAATGTCATGCAAACCTCGTGGCGAAATAGATGTTAACGAATGAGTATGTACGACCAGAGACAACAAAAAAGGATCGAACGCTGGTTCGATCCTATGGGTGCCCGGTATACCCCGGGTCGGGGTCCGGGTTTCCTCATCTGGCGCCTCGCTGCGAGGCACCAGGAGGACTCTTGACACGTCACGACCCCGCGGGCATCTTCTCGCCGGGTCCGACCGCGGCGACCCTTCGAGCGGGAATAGCTCAGTTGGTAGAGCGCAACCTTGCCAAGGTTGAAGTCGCGGGTTCGAGTCCCGTTTCCCGCTCCAGACATGCCCGAGGGCCCTCCCGGATGCGGGAGGGCTTTCGCTTTCCGGGGCCCTTTCCGGGGGGCGGCGTAGCCAAGTGGTAAGGCAGAGGTCTGCAAAACCTCGATACGGCGGTTCGAATCCGCCCGCCGCCTCCAGGCCTTCCGACCCGCAGCGCGCTAGCGGCGCGCCGGGTCTCCCGATGCCCCACCTTCGCCTTCCATCCCGTCCACGAACAGGTCGGCGCGCAGGCGGCTTCCCGGCTGGAGCGCGTACGCCCCGAGATCCGTAATCCCGGCCTCGGCGAGCGCCTCTTCGTCCATGAGGAGCCGGCCGGTCAGCGAGCGACTGTCCCGCGTGAGGATCCAATGCGCGGCATCGGCCACGATCTCGGGACGCCTGCAATCTTCCGGCCGGACCAGGCCCTTCAGCTCGTTCAGCGCCGCGGTCGCGATCGTCGTGGCCGGCCACAGGGCGTTCACCGCGATGCCCTCGCCGCGAAACTCCTCGGCCCACCCGATCACGCACAGGCTCATCCCGTACTTCGAGATCGTGTAGCCGAGGTGCGGGGCCAGCCAGCGCGGGGCCAGGTCGATGGGCGGCGCCATCACCAGCACGTGCGGGTTCGACGAGCGACGCAGATGCGGCAGGCAGCGCTGGGTGCAGAGGAAGGTCGCCCGGACGTTGACGTCGATCATGAGGTCGAAGCGCCGGATGGGTGTGTCGGCGGTCCCCGTCAACCGGATCGCGCCGGCGTTGTTCACCAGCGCATCGATCCCGCCGAAGCGCTCGACCGTCTGTGCGACGGCCTCGTCCACCTGGTCTTCGAAGCGGACGTCCATCTCGATCGGCAGCGCTTCCCCACCCGCCTCCTCGACCTCGCGGGCCGTCGTATGGATGGTGCCCGGCAGACGTGGATGGGGCTCGGACGTCCTGGCGGCGATCGCCACCCTGGCGCCATCCCGGGCTGCCCTGAGCGCGATCGCCCGGCCGATCCCCCGGCTCGCCCCGGTGATGAACAGGGTCTTCCCTTTCAGCGCGGTCACCCGAGGAGGGCTAAGGAACGCCCGGTCAGGCGGGGACGATGAGGGCGGTTGCGTACATCACGAGCACCCCCACCGCCGCGCCCGCCAGTACCTCACCCCGCCACAGCCCGGACACGCCTTCGTCGCCGGCCGTCACGAGCCGCCCGACCTCGACAACGACCTGGAGGATCGCCCCCGCCCCGATGGCCAGGAACACCGCCGCCCATAGCCGGTCGAAGACGAGGCCCCCGATCCAGGCCCCGAGCACCGCCGGGCCCCCGGCCAGGAGAGCGAGACCGGCGAAGTCCCGCAAACGCGGCTCTCCGCGCAGTAGCGGTGCCGCGATGCCGATCCCCTCGGTGATGTTGTGGAGCGTGAATCCCACCACGAGAAAGGTTCCGAGCCCGACCGCGCCCGTCGCCAGGGCCGCGCCGATCGCGAGGCCCTCCCCCAGATTGTGCAGCCCGATCCCGAGCGCGATGAACGCGGCCACCGCGAGCGGTGAGAGATCGCCCCCGCGAGAGCGTCGGCGTTCGGTGATCGCCAGCAGGCCGATCAGGGTGGCCAGGGTCACGATCCACACAAGGATCGGGGCGTGGAACGCCGCGGCCACCTCTCCCGCCAGCTCGAGCGCCTCCATCAGCGTGTCGATGGCGAGAAACACGAGAAGGCCGACCGTGAGGGCGAGCAGGAAGTCGATCCCGCGCCGGCCCAGGGCGCGCAGGAAGGGATAGGTGGCTAGCCCCAGCGCGACCGGGAGGACGCCGACGTAGAGGCCGAGCAGGGCAAGCCTTCCGAACCACCCCGGCGTCGCGCTCGGTGTTCGGGTGGCGACCTCGATGGTGGCGTCGAAGGTGACGCCGTTCCTCGAAATGAGCCGGACCTCGTGGGCCTCGCCCTCGACCCACGGATACGGGATCTCGATCGTGGCGTGCTCCAGCCGGTCGATGGTCGGATCGGGGGCGATCCGGAAGGCCCACACGGCGTCGTCGACCGCGACCTGGTGGATCGACACCGGATCCTGCCCGCCATTGACGACGTGGACCACGATCCGACCCGCCTCGGGCAGCTCGATCCGTTCCACGGTGAGTTCCTCGATCGGGGGGGCGGCCCGCTCGAGACCCACGCCGCGGACCAGCAGGAACGCAAGCAGCCCCACCATCGCGACGATGGCGATGAACGCGACGGCGCGACCGCGGCTACGCTTCGCGGACATCGAAGAATCCCATCCATCCCAGCTCGGCGAACTCGCTCTGGTGGGCATGGAACATGAACCTCCCGGGATACCGGAAGTCGAGCTCCAGGACGTGCCGTTCGCCCTGACAGAACATCAGCGTGTCGGTGAACTCGTCCGGCTCGAGCCGGGTCCCGGTACGGTACACGTCGAAGAAGTTGGCGTGCAGGTGGATCGAGTTCAGCAGGTCAAACTCGAGGAGGTTCACGACGTACAGCCGGACCCTCTCCCCCACCACCGCCGCGAGCGGATGGCGCATGTAATGGAAGGCCACCGTGTTGACCGCGTAGAACTCGTTCTCGTTGTCGAAGTTCGTGTCGAAGCCGTTCATCACCAACACGTACTCACGCGCCGGCGGTCGTCCCTCCGGGGGGTCCACGATGAAGACGCCGTAGAGGCCCTTGTGGATGTGGCGTCTCAGGGGCGTGGTGTGGCAATGGTAGAGGTGGAGCCCGAACGGCTCGGCGTCGAACTCGTAGACGAAGCGACCGCCCGGCTCCACGACCTCGAAGACACCGTCCATGTCCGCCCGATGGAACCCGTGGAAGTGCATCGTATGGGCGTGGCTACTGGCGTTGTAGAAGCGCACGCGGATCCGGTCCCCTTCCGTGCAGCGGATCGTCGGTCCCGGAACGCGCCCGTTGTACGTCCAGGCCGGGAACCAGACGCCGGGAGCGATCTCGATCTCGCGGTCGAGCGCCACCACTTCGTACTCGCGAAGGGTCCGCCCGTCGGGCAGACGGCTGACCCTGCCGTATTCGAACTCGGTCGCGAACGCGCCGGGGTCGAAGCCGCCGGGGCGGATGTCCTCGATCGGACCCGTTCCGCCCACACCGTGAAGATGCGGCACTTCGACGCGCGGCTCGAGAAGCCCTCCCCGGCGACCCTCCTGCGAGAACGCCGCACCCCCGACGGCGGCCACACCGGCCAGAGCCCCCCCCTTGAGCAGGGTTCGGCGGCTGAGGCCCCGCGCTGATCCGTCCCGGGAGCGGTTCTCCTCTCTTTCATCCAGCTCGTTGCGCTCGTTCGACATACATTCCCCGCTCGGACCAGGTCACCGGTTTCGAAGTCACGGATTAGACTAGCCTAAATATCTGTGGTGACGGGCCCGGCTGTCAAGCTCTCCGAGGTTCGACACGATCCTCCCCGATGCGGTCGGCCAGCTCGTCCAGCCGGGTCCTGGTCCGCGGGTCGGTCTCGGCGCTGCGGGCCGCCCTCAAGCGCTCGGCGACGAGCCCGGCTCGTGGAGGAGGGGGGCTGGACCGTTCCACCGAATCCGCGAGGGTCGCATCCAGCGGTGTCGTGGCGGCGGCGTAGTCGCCATCCGCCTGAACGTCCTCGATCTCGAGGGCGATCTCCACCGCCTCGGCCGGCTGGATCGGCGCGCGGGTCACTCTCTCGGCAAGGCTCGTCAGTCGATCGCCGCGTCGCTCCAGCCGCGCAGCCGGCAGTTCGGCGTCCCTGAAGTGCCATCCCGCTCCTTTCAGGCGGCGAACCACCTCCAACCGCTCGGCCCGCGCGAGGGCGCGGGTGGCCAGCAGCTCCCAGACGGCGCCGAGGATCGGTCGATCGACGCTCGCCCGTGCCAGCTCCGAATAGATCCGGCTCGCCAGCCGTTCGTTCACCGCCAGCGTTTCGATCACCCGCGTCGAGTCGAGGATGGGATCCACGTGCACAAAGGCGCGGTCGATCTCGGGGAGTCGCTCGATCGCGTGGCGCACCGCCCCACCGATATCGTGCGACTGACGGGTCCGCATCTCCTCGTCCACCTCGACGTGCAGCTCCACGTGCACATGATGTCCCACATAGTGGGCCCGCACATCGTGCACGCCCTTCACTCCGCCCACGTCGACCGCTCCTTCGCGAATCTCCGAGAGAAGCCTGGGATCCGGACTGGCCCCCATCAGGTAATCGATGTTGCGGCGTCCGAACCGGTAGCCGACCACGATGATCCAGACGCCGACGACGGCCCCGGCGATGGCGTCCACCGCCGGCGCGCCGAGCGCCGCTCCTGCGACACCGACGAGGGCGGCCAGCGAGGTCCAGATGTCGTTCTCGCTCTCGATCGCGTTGGCCAGAATCGCCGGGCTGTCCAGGGACTCTCCGCGGCGGTGCAGGTAGCGCGCCAGGACGAGGTTTCCGACCATCGAGAGCAGCAGCGCCGCGACGGCCCACCCCGGAGCCCGGATCGGCTCCACTCCCCCGATCAGGCGCTCCACCGCTGCCCGCGCCACTGAGATTCCCAGAATCGCGGTGAAGATCGCCACGCCCAGCGCCGCCAGCGGCTCGGCCCGCTGGTGCCCGAAGGGATGGTCCTGATCGGGAGCGCGACGAGCGACCGAAACGGAGTAGGCGATCCCCACCGATGCCGCCACGTCGACGAGCGAGTTGAGGGCGTCCGACACGAGTGCGATCGAGCCCGTCGCGATCCCCGCCGCGGCCTTGATCGCGAACAACAGGCCGTTGCCCGCGATCCCGACACCGGTAGCCCGACTCGCGGCCCGATCCGCGGCGGTCTTCACTCCAGGGTCTGGATGGGTCGCGCCATGGGTCGCGAGTGCTCCGGCGGGGTCTCGGTCTCGAACTGGATGGTCGTGTGGTTGATCCCGTACCGCTCGCGGAGGAGGCGGTTGAGACGCGCCAGGAGCATGTCTCGGGCGACCTCGTGATCGCACACGACGTGCGCCGAGAGGGCCGGATAGCCAGAGGTGATCGTCCACACGTGCAGGTCGTGGACACCGGCGACCCCCTCCGCCTCGTACATGGCCGCGATCAGGTCTTCCACGTCGAGCCCGGGGGGCGTGCCCTCGAGGAGGATGTGGACGGCGTCACGTACGATCCGCCACGAGGAGACAAGAATCAGGACGCCGATGAGGAGGCTGGCCACCGGATCCGCCGCCGCCCATCCCGTGAGCCCGATGACCACCGCAGCGGTCATGGCCCCGATCGAGCCGAGCAGGTCACCCAGCACGTGGATCCTGGCCCCGCGCAGGTTCAGGCTCCGTCCGCACTCCTCGGCTCCGCGGTGCAGAATCGCATAGGCGATGGCGTTGACGACCAGGCCACCTGTGGCGACCGCCAGCATGGGGCCGGTTCGGACAGTGGGGGCCGCGCGCAGTCGCTCCACAGCCTCGTAGCCGATCCATGCGACGATGGCCCACATGAAGAGCCCGTTCAGCAGCGCGGCCAGGATCTCCACGCGACCGTACGCGTAGGTGTGGCGGACGGTGGCCGGGCGTCGCGCCACCCACAGCGCCCCCAGCGCCAGGGCGAGCGAGGCCACGTCGGTGAACATGTGCCCGGCATCGGCCAGCAGCGCCAGGCTCCGCGTCCACATCCCCCCGACCACCTCGGCGATGGCGTAGGCGAAGGTGAGCCCGAGGACCGTGCGCAGTCGGCGCCGGTCTCCCTCGCGCCTCAGCCCACCGCCGGGAAGCCGCGTGACGGCATCGTCATGATCGTGCAATGCGAGGCAAGGTAGCGCGAGCGCCCGAGCGGGCGCACGGGGTGCGAGCGCTCCTCAGTCGACCGCAGTCGCTCCGGTCGCGGCAGGGACGGCGACGACGGGCTCGATCGCCAGCCGCTCGGCCAAATCGGCGAGGATGCCGTCGGGAGCCGCGGGACCGCTCGACCAGCGCAGCTCGCTGCCGTGGACCCAGACCAGGTCCACGCTCCTCTCCGTGGCCCAGCGCCGCACGTGCTCCAGATCGGTAACGACGAGGCGCGATCCCAGGGTCAGCGCGCGCAGCTCGGACCGGCCGGTGTAGGGGACGTACTCGGTCGCCGCCCGGTCGCCGTTCGTCTCACCCGCGAGGGGACGGGTGAGCAGCGAGTCGAAAGCCGTCACGTTGTCCGGCGCGACCAGGAACTTGACCTGACCGTGGCCCAGCAAGGTGTCCACGATCGACGTGCAGGTCACCCAGCTCTCGGGTGGCAGGCCCGTCCAGCGCTGATCCAGAGCGACGAGGACGTATCCCTCCCGCCGTCGCGCGACGTCCGATGGACGCCAGGGACGGATGACGACTCCGGATCCGTCCTCGTGGGTGACCTCGCGCCGGCGGAGCTTGGTGGCGAGACCGATCGTGAAGAAGACGGTTTCCAGCATGATCAGGAAGTCCAGCAGGATAGACCGGTGCTGAATGTAGTAGAGGTCGTACTCGAGGTTCTCGTGGATCTCCGCGTGACGGTCCGAGCTGAGCTGCCAGATCCCGGTGATGCCCGGCTTGGCCTGGAGCCGCTGTCGCTCGAGCGCGGTGTACTTCTCCACGATAAAAGGCATTTCGGGCCTCGGCCCGACGATGCTCATCTCGCCCCGGAAGACGTTCACGAGCTGCGGGAGCTCGTCCAGCCCGGCCATCCGCAGGATTCGACCCACCCGGGTGATCCGCGGATCGATCGTATCGCCGATCGGCGAGCTCTCGTACGGATTGCTGTCCTTCCGCATCGTCCGGAACTTGAGCATTTCGAAAGGTTGCCCGTCCTTGCCGACCCGCATCTGCCGGAACAGGACAGGCGCTCCCGATTCGAGCCGGATCCCGATCCCGGCAAGGACCCAGACGGGCAGGCTCACGATCGTGAGACCCGCCGCGACCACCAGGTCGACGACCCGTTTGGCGGCCGAATAGAGGCGGCGTGTGCGAACCGGGCGCGGGCGCAGGAGGGTGATCGCGCTCAGATCCTCGACCTCGAGCTGATCGGCGCGGATCTCGCCGAAGCGCGGTACAACCCCGACCTCGACCTCCGCCTCGGCTGCGAGCTGCAGCAGTTCGTGATGGCGCTCCGCGTTGGTGAGCGAGACGGTGACCAGGAGCTCGTCGACCCTCCTCTCGCGCGCGATCTCCCTCAGGTCCTGCAGCCGACCCAGCACGCGCGCCTCGTAGACCTCCATCGTGGTCTGGTCCATGCGGCAGTCGATCGGCGTCCCGCGCGGGGCGAAATCGTCCAGGAAGCCGATAACCGTGCATGCCTTGTGGGGCGCCTGCACGAGCTTCTTCATAAGCAGCCGGCCGGTCTCCCCGCTCCCGTAGATCAGGACCTTGCGCCGGCCGGCCCGCCGGCTCAGGCCCAGCCCGCGCGCGAATGCCGAGAACAGACGCCTCTCGAGCAGCACGTAGAGCATGGCGAAGAAAAAGCCCGCGAACGCCACGAACCGGGAGAAGGGGATGAGCTGGGCGAGAAACACCAGGGCCATGAAGAGCGCGGCGGCCAGAAGCACGCCCTTCAGTGCCTGCGCCAGCTCGTGAAGGTTGAGGATGCTGGCGCGATCCTTGTAGAGGTCCATCCTCCAGAACACGACCACGACCAGCAGGCCGTAGAGGATCCCCAGGTTGATGTAGGGTGTGGGATCCAGCACGATGGAGTCCAGCCATCCCAGCGACTCGACCCACGCGCGAAGGAGAAAGCTCGTCCAGAACGCGAGCAGGACGGCGAAGAAGTCGAGCAGTCCGCGGAGCACGAGCATGAGCTTCCGGTCGGCCCGACGCTGGAGATGCGCTGGAGCGGGGGACTCCTGGGGAAGGGGGGACCTTGTGATCATGCGTGTCGGACCCGAAGCCGCGTTCAGCCGGTCATATCCAAGGTCGAGCCGGTGCGCGGCCTGGGCACGTTCCGTGGAGCGCCGGTCGGCGCCGCCTCGTGGCGTACACGCACCCGATCTCGGGGGTCGCCAGATCGAGTTCCTGCTGCTTTCAAAAATACCCTGCCGGACCGGAGGTTCGCAATAGCCAAGTGGTGCAAGAGCCGAGCCAGCCGCCGGCCTGATGCCCATGTACCATGGAGCCGGCTCCAGGTTCCACTCGATTCCCACGGCAGCCATCGGCACCGCCGGGGAGCGGGTGCTATGTTGGTGGTCGCCGGGGTGGCGGAACTGGTAGACGCGCGGGACTTAAAATCCTGTGGGCGAAAGCCCGTGCGGGTTCGAGCCCCGCCCCCGGCACGATCGTCTCGCCGC
The DNA here is from genome assembly GCA_050732935.1 of Gemmatimonadota bacterium. Lineage (GTDB taxonomy): Bacteria > Gemmatimonadota > Gemmatimonadetes > JACCXV01 > JAHWKZ01 > DASRVA01. The sequence continues at coordinate 28,058 of JBOHRW010000137.1, read as the reverse complement.
GCTTACTGCTCCCGACCATCGGGTCCGCCGGTCAGGTGATGACGTCGGCGGTCTCCTCCCGCTCCGCGGTCCTTTTCCGGGTCTCCGTCGCCGAACCCGTGGGATCCGTCAGCACGGCCCCCAGCACGTCGCCGATCGTATCGGCGTAGACGAAGCGCAGCCCCTCCAGGAGCTCGGGCTCGATCTCCTGGACGTGCTCGCGGTTGCGTTCCGGTAGAACGACCGCGCCGATCTCCGAGCGGCGGGCCGCCACCAGCTTCTCCTTGATCCCGCCTACCGGCAGGACCTGGCCCGTCAGCGTGATCTCTCCGGTCATCGCCACTTCCGGACGAACGGGCCGCCCCGTCAGCGCGCTGGCCAGCGCCGCCGCCATCGTGACCCCCGCGGAAGGACCGTCCTTGGGGGTCGCCCCAGCGGGGACGTGCAGGTGGATGTCGACCTTCTCGAAGAAGTCCGCGGGGACGTCGAGCTCGGCGGCGTGGCTCCGAACGTACCCCAGCGCGGCCCGCGCGGACTCCTGCATCACCTCCCCGAGCTGGCCGGTGAGGACGAACCCCTTGCTCCCCGGCATCGTGGTCGCCTCGACGAACAGGATCTCTCCCCCGGCGGGCGTCCAGGCCAGCGCCGTGGCCACGCCCGGCTGGGCGGTCCGGCGTGCGATCTCGTGGTACGCCTTGCGTGGCCCCAGGAACTCGATCACATCATCGGCGTCGACCAGGGCCCGACCGGTTTCGCCGGTCGCCACGCGGGAGGCCACCTTGCGGCAGATCTTGGCGATCTCGCGCTCCAGGCTCCGCACGCCGGCCTCGCGGGTGTAGCCGTTGATGATCCGCTCGAGGGCGGCATCGGTGATCTCGAGCCCATCCGGGTCGAGGCCGTTCTCAGCGAGCTGCTTCGGGATCAGGTGCTCGCGGGCGATGTGGACCTTCTCGCGGTCCGTGTAGCCGGGGAGACGGATCGTCTCCATCCGGTCCAGGAGCGCGGGCTGGATCGTCTCCAGGACATTGGCGGTGGCGATGAACATCACGTTGGAGAGGTCCAGCGGCAGATCCAGGTAGTGGTCGTTGAAGGTGTCGTTCTGCTCGGGATCCAGCACCTCCAGGAGCGCGCTGGACGGATCGCCGCGGAAGTCCGCTCCGACCTTGTCGATCTCGTCGAGCATGAACACGGGATTGTTGACGGCGACCCGCTTCAGCGACTGGACGATCCGGCCCGGCATGGCCCCGATATAGGTCCGGCGATGACCCCGGATCTCGGCCTCGTCGCGCATCCCACCCAGCGACATGCGCACGAACTCGCGCCCCAGGGCTCGGGCGATGGACCGGCCCAGCGATGTCTTCCCGACCCCCGGCGGACCGACGAAGCACAGAATCGGTCCCTTCATGTCATGCTTGAGCTTGAGCACTGCAAGATATTCCAGAATACGATCTTTGACCTCCTTGAGATCGTAGTGGTCCTCGTCCAGGACCTGCCGCGCGTGCTCCAGGTCGAGACGGTCCTCGGTGGAGCGGGTCCACGGCACGTCGCACAGCCAGTCCACATAGTTGATGATGACCGAGTATTCCGGGCTCGCCGATGGAATGTTGGCCAGCCGTTCGAGCTGCTCCTCGGCGGCCTTCATGACGTGATCCGGCACGTTGGACTCGACCAGGCACTTGCGCAGGCGTTCGATCTCCGCCCCCTCGTCGGGACCTTCCCCGAGCTCCTCCCGGATCGTCTTCAGCTGCTCGCGAAGGTAGTACTCGCGCTGCCTCTTCTGGATCTCCTCGTCCACCTGGCTCCGGATCTCGCCGCCGATCCGGAGGACGTTGAACTCCCGCCTCAGCGCCTCCAGAACGAGCTCGAGCTTCTCCTCCGGATCGTCGCTCGCCAGCACGCGCTGCCGCGTGTCGTCCTCCAGCTGGATCATCGAGGCGACCATGTAGACGAACTGGTTGGGGTCCTCCAGCCGACGCACGGCCGCCTGGAGCTCGTCGGGCAGGAAGCTCGACTCCTGGATCACCCGCGCGGCAAGCTCGTAGCCCTCCCTGAGGAGCGCCTCCTGACGCTCGGTGAGCTCCCCCTTCTCGTCGGGCAGGACCAGAATGCGGGCCTCGAGGTGGGGATCCTCCTGCTCGAGGGAAACGAGACGGAAGCGTGCGATCCCCTGGAGGAGCACGCGGACGGCTTGCGCCGACTTCACCATGCGATGGATGACGGCCACGGTTCCGACGTCGTGGAGATCCTCGCGACTGGGAACGCCACCCTCCTGGACCGGGTTCTTGAGAGCCACCACGCCCACCATGCGCTGGCCACGCATCGCCGCGTCTACGGCGGAGACGAGCGGTGGCTCGGCCAAAGCCAGCGGTACGACGGTGTAGGGATAGAGGACTCCGTCCCGCAGCGGCAGCACGGGCAGACGATCCGGGATCGACGTGAGATCCACGACCGTCTCCGGGGTAGCGCCCGGCTCTGTGATCGAGGCGGCCCCCGAGGTCTCGCCGCCCCCGGTCTCGATCTCCTCCGGTTCGGCCTTTCTGCGATCCTCTTCAGCCAAGGTTCTCCTCCCATGGACGTTCTTGCCGTTCCGGGTCGATCCCGGGCGTCGAAGCTTGCCCTGCCCGGGTCCCTCCCGCCAGCGGGCCCGGAATGCGGTCATCCAGAGGATAGATAGCGCCAGGCCCGTTTTCCGTATGATATGTACGAAAGCCCCAAGGCGACCGCCGCGATCGCGGTCAGCGGCAGGAACAGCACTTCCAACCGGAGGACGTAGGCCAGGATCAGCCAGCCCAGGGCGAACGTCGTCACCTTCCCGCTCCAGTTGGCGCCGAAGACCACCCGGTCTCGCCTGAAGAACAGCGCGGCGCCGAGCACCAGCGCGAGGTCGCGGGCCAGTATCGCCATCAGGAGCCAGAGCGGAAAACCGCGCGCCACCGTCAGGTAGATCACCAGGCCGCCGATCAGGACCTTGTCCGCGATCGGATCGAACACCTTGCCGGTAGGGCTGACCGAGCCTCGGCGGCGCGCCAGCAGGCCGTCCAGAAGATCGGTCGCGCCGGCGAACAGGAGGACCAGGGCCGCGAGGCGATCGCCGATCGCGTCGGCGCGAGCCAGGAGGAACAGCACCGGGATGACGAGCACCAGCCTGAGCAGCGAGAGCAGGTTGGGGAGCGTAGCCACGTGCAGCCCTTCCACGCGCTCGGGAGCCTGCGCGGGGTCGATCATTTCGGATCCCCCAGGAGCTCCTCGGCGTGGTGACGCGAAACGTCGCGATCGGGGTCGCCCCCCAGCAGGCGGCTCACCTCGCGAACCCGCTCTTCCCCGCTCACGGCCCGGACGACGGTGACCGATCGACCTCCGGCCACGGACTTCTCCGCCATGAGGTGGCGGTCGGCGACGGCGGCGATGGCGGCCAGGTGGGTCACCACGATCACCTGATGGTGGCGGGCGACGTCGGCGAGCTGGCGCGCGACCAGGTGCGCCGAGGCGCCGCCGATTCCGGCGTCCACCTCGTCGAAGACCAGCGTCGGGGTGCGATCGGCCTCGGCCAGCGCGGCTTCCAGCGCCAGCAGGGTCCGCGACAGCTCACCACCCGATGCGATCTCCGATAGCGGCCGCGGGGGCTCGCCGACGTTGGGGGCGATCAGGAATTGCACGCGCTCGAGCCCGCCACCCGTCCAGGCGAATCGATCGCCCTGATACGGAAGGCCTTCCGGATCGGGCGTACGATCCAGCCGGACCTGCAACACCCCCTCGCCCATCCCCAGATCGGCGAGCCGGCCTCGCACGGACTCCTGCAGTCGATCCGCCGCCGTCTCGCGGGCGTCGGCGAGCGCCCCCGCCGCCTCGGCGAGATCATCCCGCGCGAGATCGATGTCGGTGCCCAGCGATCGCTCCCGGGTTCGCTCCCGCTCCAGCTCGTCGATCTCCCCGGTCATGGTCTTCGCGCGCTGGATCACCTCCAGGGCCGTGCCCCCGTGCTTGCGGCTGAGACGGAACAGGAGGTCGCGCCGAGCTTCGATCTCGGCAAGCTGCTCGGGGTCGTGCTCGATCGTCACGGCATAGCGTTCGAGCTCGCGGGCCAGGTCCTCGAGCTCGTACCGCACGTCGACCATGCGCCGGGCAGGTTCCGCCACGTCGGGATCGAGCCCGGCGAGCCTCTCCACCCTGCGCGTCAGGGCGGCCAGCAGCGAGAGCACCGATCCTTCCGCTCGTTCCAGCCCCTCGCACAGCTCCCCGGCGAGAATTGCGCGCTCCTCGCTGTGTCGAAGGCGTCGCGTCCCGGACTCCAGCACCGCCTCCTCGCCCGGCTCCAGGTCCGCGGCGTCGATCTCCTCCACCTGGGAGCGCAGGTACTCGAGGCGGGCCTCGCGCTCGGAGCGGCGGGCCTCGGTATCGGTGCGCTCGCGCTCGAGCTCCAGGAGGCGCCGGGCGGCCTTGGCGACGCGCTCGGCGAGCGCGAACGCCCCCGCGTAGGCGTCGAGGATCTGGCGCTGGGCGGCACGCTCGAGGAGGCGCTGATCCTCGTGCTGTCCGTGGATGGCCACATGTCCCCCCGCACGCTCCTTGAGCGTCCGGACGGTCGCCATCGACCCGTCCATATAACAGCGATTCGACCGGTCCCGCCACACCTCGCGGCGAGCGACCCACTCCTCACCGTCGCCCGACAACAGCCCCTCGACAACGGCGCGCTCGGCTCCTTCCCGGATGACCGTCGCCGCCGCCCGGCCGCCCACCAGCAGGGAGATCGACTCGACGATCACCGACTTGCCGGCGCCCGTTTCCCCCGTCAGGACGTTCAGACCGGTCCCGAGCTCGATCTCCACGTCCTCGATCAGCGCGAGATCGGTGATCCGCAGTCGACTCAGCATGTCACGCTCCCCTGGTCGGCGCGCCCCCCCCACATCAGCTTCTCCCGCAATCGTGCGTAATAGTCCCCGGGCTCGATGCCTGCGAGCAGCACCTGGTGATCGCCGCGCGAGACCCGGATCAGGTCGCCCCGGACGATGGGCTCCTCCACCTGGCCGTCGATCACCAGGTGGACGTCCTCAGTCGTCTTCAGGACACGGACCTCGAGCCGCCGGTCCCCGCCGACCACGATCGGTCGTACCGCCAGGGTGTGCGCACAGATGGGGGTGATCACGAGGACATCCGCCTCGGGCGCCACGAGGGGGCCGCCAGCCGACAGGTTGTACCCCGTCGATCCCGTCGGCGTCGAGAGGATGAGACCGTCGGCGAGGTACGGGCCCAGCGCGCTGTCGGCGACCTGCAGCTCCAGCCGCAGGGTGCGGGTCCCTCCTCCCTTGTGGATCACGGCGTCGTTGAGAGCGTGATGCCGGGCCTGGATGCGTCCATCGCGCACGACCTCGGCCGCGAGCGTCGTCCGCTGCGCGACGGGCGCGAAACCATCGAGCGCCGCCTCCAGCCGGGGCCAGAGGCCCTCCAGAGAGGAGGACGTCAGGAAGCCCAGCCCCCCCAGGTTGACGCCGAACACCGGCACCGGCCTGCCGTTCAGTCGCCGGACCGCCGAGAGCAGCGTCCCGTCCCCACCGAGCGTGATCACCAGGTTCGCCTGAGGATCGTTCCAGTCCAGCGGCGGGGCCGTGACGTCCATCCGCTCGAGAGCCACCGAGTCGACGACGCCCTCCCATCCGCGACGGGCGAGGAGCTCGAGGATCTCCCGGAGGACCGGCTCGACGTTGGGCCGATTGGGATTCGCTACGAGGGCCGCGCGAGGCATTCGCGCAGGACTACTGGCCGGCGACCACTAGCGGCCGACGCGCTCCTCCGCGAGCGCGATGGCCGCCGCGCGGATCGAATCGGGGGTGAGGCCGCATCGCTCGAGCTGGACCTTGCGTGGAGCATGATCGATGATCCGGTCGGGAAGACCCAGCGAGCGTAGCTGCGGCTTGAGACCGTGGGCCGCGAGCAGCCGTGACACGTTGGCCCCGAAGCCGCTCCACAAGGCGCTTTCCTCGACGGTCAGCATGCGCTCGAAACGATCCCCGAGCTCGACCAGGAGGTTCTCGTCCATGGGCTTCAGGTAGCGGCAGTTCACGACGTGGACGTCCAGGCCGTCGGTCTCCAGCGCGCGTGCGGCTTCCAGCGCAGGACGGACCATCGTCCCCACCGCCAGGATGCAGAGATCGGAACCCTCCCGGAGCGTCTCCCAGCGCCCGATGGGAAGGAAGGCGAAGTCCGTCCGGTCCAGATCGACGCCGTCGCTGATCGAATCGCGGGGGTAGCGGATCGCGAAGGGATGCTCGCGCTGCGCAACGGCCGTGTGCAGGAGGTCCTGGAGCTCGTGCTCGTCCTTGGGCGCGGTCACGATCATGTTCGGGAGGACGGACAGGTACCCCACGTCGTAGGCGCCCATGTGGGTCGGTCCGTCCTCTCCCACGAGCCCGGCCCGATCGAGCACGAAGACGACCGGAAGATCCTGGATGCAGACGTCGTGGACGATCTGGTCGTAGGCGCGCTGCAGAAAGGTCGAGTAGATGGCGCACACCGGGATCCACCCTTCCCGCGCCAGGCCCGCGGCGAAGGTGACGGCGTGCTGCTCGGCGATGCCGACGTCGAAGCCACGCTCGGGGAACGCCACGAGAAAGGCCTGGACGCCGGCCCCGTCCGGCATGGCGGCCGTGATGGCGCACACCCTGGGGTTGTGCCGGCCGACCTCGACGAGGGCGCTGGAGAAGACCTTTGTCCACTTGGGGCGCGAAGGCGGTCCCTCTACCTTGCCGGACTCGAGGTTGATCTTCCCCACCCCGTGGTACTTCCATTGATCGGCTTCGGCGAAGGGGTAGCCCTTCCCCTTCACGGTGAGGATGTGCAGCAGCCGCGGACCCCTCATCCCCTTGAGCCGCTCCAGGGTGTCGATCAGCTCGTCCAGGTCGTGGCCGTCGATGGGGCCGAAGTAGCGGAAGCCCAGCTCCTCGAACAGCACACCGGGTGTCACGAGCCCCTTCACTCCCTCCTCGATCCGGTGAGCGAAGCTCCGGACCTCGTCGGCGACCACCGGGATCTTGCCCGTCACCTGCCAGATCTCGTCCCGGATCCGGTTGTAGAGCGGGTTGGTCTGGATCCCGGTCAGGTAGTTGTGCATGGCGCCCAGGTTGGGCGCGATCGACATCTTGTTGTCGTTCAGGATGACCAGGAGATCGGTCTCCGCGGCGCCGGCGTTGTTGAGCCCCTCGTAGGCCAGCCCGGCCGTCATCGCGCCGTCACCGGTGATGGTCACCACCTTGAAGTCGTCGCCCGCCAGATCGCGGGCGGTCGCGATCCCGAGCGCTGCCGATATCGAGGTCGAGGCGTGGCCGGCGCCGAAGATGTCGTGCTCGCTCTCGACGATCCGGCAGAAACCCGACGGGCCGTCCGCCTGTCGGAGGCTCTCCATGTCGGTGTTCCGGCCGGTCAGGATTTTGTGCGGATAGCACTGATGCCCGACATCCCAGACGATCTTGTCGCGGGGGCTGTCGAATACGTGGTGAAGCGCCACCGTGAGCTCGACGACGCCGAGTGGAGCGCCGAGATGCCCGCCCCGACACGACACGATCTCCAGCACGCGCTGCCGGATCTCGTCGGCGAGCTGGTGAAGCGCGTCGCGGGAAAGGCCCTCGAGATCCTCGGGGCCCTGGATGCGATCGAGCAGACGACCCATGGCGAGGCGAAACTAACCGTGGCGTGGGCGGGGGCCAAGCGACCGGACATTACAGGCCGCCTGCTGGTTGAAGCCGCGACTACCGGCCGGGATCTCGAAGGACCGCGAGAAACGCCTCGCCGTACCGTTCGAGCTTGACCGGGCCGACGCCGGAGACCGTCAGCATGGTGGCAGGATCGGCGGGGCCCTTCTGCACCATGTCGCGCAGGGTCGCGTCGCTGAAGACGACGTAGGACGGCACGTCCCGTTCGTCCGCCAGGCGGCGGCGGAGGACGCGCAGGCGCTGGAAGAGATCCTCGTCGGTGTCGGACCAGCGGGCCGCGCCTCCGACCCCGACGCCGTCTCCGGGGGCCTCGGAGCCCCGTCGACCGGCGGCCGTGGCGCGCCTCCCGTCGCGCTTCCTGCGCAGCTCGTCGATATACGCCTCGGTCGTGATTCCGAGACAGATATCGCACGCGTCGCCGCACGGCGCGATCCGTTCGTCGAAGTGGGACACGACCGCCTGGTGCCGGCAGCGGGGCCGGTCGACCATCCGGAAGAGGCCCGTCGTGGCCTCCCGCTTCGCCCGTGCCAGGTCAGGGTCCTCGATCTCGTCCAGGAACCGCTCGTGCAGCTTGACGTCGGCCCACGAGTAGAAGAGGACGCAGTCGCTCGGGAGGCCGTCCCTGCCCGCGCGGCCGAACTCCTGGTACCAGGACTCGACGTCCTTCGGCATGTCGCGATGAAGCACGAACCGAACGTCCGGCTTGTCGATCCCCATGCCGAACGCGATCGTGGCCACGACGACGGCGGCCTCGCCGCGGGCGAAGTCCTCCTGGTGCCGGTGGCGATCGCAGTCGTCCATTCCGGCATGGTAGGAGAGCGCCTGGATCCCCTTCCGCCGGAGCCAGGCCGCGGTCGAGTCGACCGAGCGCCGCGAGAGGCAGTAGACGATCCCGCTCGCGCCGGGATGGGCGCGGATCAGATTCAGGATCTCGCTCCGCGTGTTGCCGCCCTGACCCTTCTTGCGCACCCACAGCCGCAGGTTCGGCCGGAAGAACGATCCCTTGTAGCCGGCCGGCTTCCGAATCCCGAGCTGGCGCAGGATGTCGCGCGCGACCTGTCGGGTGGCGGTCGCCGTCAGGGCCAGGACCGGAACGCCGCCCAGCTCCTCCTTGAGCCCCGCCAGCCGCCGGTAGGAGGGTCGGAAGTCGTGGCCCCACTGGCTGATGCAGTGAGCCTCGTCGACCACCAGCAGCGACACCGACCAGCGGCGGACGAGACGGCGCAGCGAGCCGTCCAGCGCTTCGGGCGCCAGGTAGACGAGCTCGTAGGCGCCCGCCGCCGCGCGCTCGAGACGGCGGGAGCGCTCTCCGGGCTCCAGCGTCGAGTTGATGGCGGTCGCGCGGAGGCCGAGCTCGGTCAATGCGTCGACCTGGTCCTTCATGAGCGAGATGAGGGGGGAGACGACGAGCACCGTCCCCGACAGGAGCTTCGCCGGGAGCTGAAACGTCAGCGACTTGCCGGCCCCGGTGGGCATGACCGCGATGCAGTCGCGCCCGGCCAAAACCGCCTCCACCACTTCCCGCTGCCCGGGCCGGAAGCGCTCGAAGCCGAACACCTCGGAGAGGACCCGATCGGTGGACTCGGCCGCCGATCTCGCCTCGGAGCGGACGGACATCATCACTCGAGCCGCTCGAGCACGTAGTCGACGAAGGCCGCCAGGACGGCGGTGTCCCCGTGGACCCGGCCCAGGCTCGAGCGCGCCTCGCCGGCCACGCGTCCGGCCAGCTCGCGGGCGTCCTCCACCCCGTAGACCGAGGGGTAGGTGGCCTTCGACCGCTCGCGGTCCGCCCCCGTCGCCTTTCCCATCCGCAAAGGGTCACCGGTCTCGTCGAGCAGGTCGTCGACGATCTGGAAGACGAGCCCGAGGTAGGTGCCATAGTCGGAAAGGGCCGCCACGTCGTCCTCTTCGCCGCCGGCGGCCAGCCCTCCGAGCGCGCACGCGGTCGCGATGAGCGCCGCCGTCTTGGCGCGGTGGATCGCTTCCAGCCCGGGGCCATCGACGCTCCGCCCCTCGGCCTCGAGATCCAGGTACTGCCCCCCCACCATGCCGTCCACGCCGGCGCCGACGGCCAGCCGCCGCAGCATGGCCGGGAGAGCCAGGGTCCGTTCCACCCGCCGCCCGCACCCGCGGGCCAGGGTCAGGAAGGCGAGCTGCTGGAGCGCGGCGCCGGCGGCTGTGGCCACGTCCACCCCGTAGACCCGGTGGGTGGTCGGCAGACCGCGCCGCATCGCGTCGTCATCCATCGAGGGGAGGTCGTCGTGGAGGAGCGAATAGGTGTGAACGAGCTCGACCGCGGCGGCGATCTCGTAGATCCCCTCGTCCAGCTCCGGGTCGTCGACCGGTCGCGCGTCGGCGAGCGCGCGATGGGAAGCCACGACGAGGAGCGGCCGCACACGCTTGCCGCCCGCCCGCACGCTGTAGGCGGCGGCCGCCCCGACCGGCGGCGAAAGACGAGCCACCGCGCTCTGGATGACCCCCTCCACCCGCGGCCGCTCGGTTTCGAACAGGACCCCGAGCCCGAGGCTCACCGCCAGGACCCGTCCGGAAGGCTCACTCGAGATCGAAGTCCTCCAGGCTGAAGAGCCCCTCCGATCGCTCCACGATCCGCTTGATCCTTCCCTCCGAGAACTCGAGACGCTTCCGCACCGCCACCGCGAGCTCCACCCCCTCCTCGAACAGCGCGATCGACTCGTCGAGGGAGACCGCCTCGCTCTCGAGCTTCTGGACGATCGTCTCCAGCCGGCGAAGCTGCTCCTCGACCGGCAGGTCGTCGATCGGACGCCCCTCTTGCCCCTGTCCGCTCCCACCGGCCGGGTCGCTTCCGTCCTGCGGTCCGTCGCTCCCCGAACGATCCTCCGGCGGGACGTCGATCGGAATCTGGCTCATCGCTCCTCCTCTCTCGCCCGCACGCTCTCGTCGACGCGCGTCACCCGCGCCGCCACGCGTCCTCGTCCGAGCTGGATGGCGAGCTCCTCCCCCTCGGTCAGCCGGGCGGCGTCGTGGACGACCTCACCGCGCGGATCGGTCACTATCGCATACCCGCGCTCCAGGATCGAAAACGGGCTCGCCGACCGCAACCTCTCGTCCAGGTGACGGGCGCGGACCGCGACCCGTTCGTGGCGCCGGCCGAGCTCGCGGGCCAGTCCCGGAGCGCGAGCCATCACGCGATGAGCCACGCCGAGTCTCTGGGTCAGGGATCCGGGAAGCTCCGCGGTGAACGACTCCAGACCCGCCCGTCGACCGTCCAGGCGCCCTGTGAGGGCGGGCCCCAGCCCGGCCGACGCCTCGGCCCAACGCTGCCGCGCCTCGTGCCCGCGATCGCGGACGCGACGAAAGCCGTACCGTTTGATCGGGGCGAGCGCCGCCTCGAGCCGGCGCAGCCGCTGGCGCTCGACCGCCCGGGACAGACGGCGGAACTGGCCGACCAGACCCCTGGCGATCTCGCGCGTCTCGGGAACGACATGCTCGCCGGCGGCGGATGGCGTCGGAGCCCGCAGATCGGCGGCGTAGTCCGAGAGCGTGGTGTCGGTCTCGTGCCCCACTGCGCTCACGATCGGGACCTTGCTCTCGGCGATGGCCCGCACGACGATCTCCTCGTTGAACGCCCACAGGTCCTCGAGAGAGCCGCCGCCGCGACCCACGATCAGCACCTCGACCACGGCGTGCCGCCCGAACCAGCGCACGGCGCGGGCGATCTCGGGCGCGGCGTCCTTTCCCTGGACCGCGACCGGCTTGATGACGATCCGCGTCGCCGGCGCCCGCCGCAGGATAACGGTCGCGATGTCTCTGAGCGCCGCGCCCTCGCCGGAGGTCACGATGCCGATCGAAGCCGGCCAGTACGGAAGAGCCCGCTTCCGCGCCTCGTCGAAGAGACCCTCCTCGCCGAGCTTCTTCTTGAGAGCCTCGAACCGCAGATAGAGCGCGCCGATCCCGCGCGGGACGATCTGCGTCACCTCGAGCTGGAACTGGCCCCGGGCGCGGTAGATCGTGGGACGGGCGACCGCCAGGATGTGCATCCCATCCTCGAGCGGGAACGCCATCCGCTCGTTGTCACTCTTGAACATCACGCATCGCACCTCGCTGGCGCGGTCCTTCAGCGTCCAGTACATGTGCCCCGAGGCGCGGTGATGGTGGTACGACGAGACCTCGCCCTCCACGGCCACCGTGCCGAGCTCGGCCACCAGCGCGCCGGAGGCCCGGAACACGAGCTCGCTCACCGTCATGACCTCGCCCGGAACCGGAGCCGCGCCGGGGGCCCATCCCGCCGGGTGGCTCACGGACGCTCCTCGGCGGTCTCTCCGGCCAGCGCGTCCGCCGCCCGCCGCGCGGCCTCCAGCGTGTTGTCGAGCAGCATGGCGATCGTCATCGGCCCGACCCCGCCCGGGACCGGCGTCAGCCAGCCGGCCACCAGGGCCACGGCCGGGTCGACATCGCCTACCAATCGGTAGCCCCGCTCGCTCGCGGGATCGTCGACGCGGTTGGAGCCGACGTCGATCACCGTCGCACCCGGCTGGACCATCTCCGCCGTGATCATGCCGGCCTTGCCGGCGGCGGCCACCAGGATGTCAGCACGTCGGGTGTGGGCCGCGAGATCGGTCGTCCGGGTGTGGCAGATCGTCACCGTGGCGTGGGCGTGGAGCAGGAGCAGGGCGGTCGGCTTTCCCACGATGTTGCTGCGCCCGACCACGACCGCCTCGGCGCCCCGTACCGGAATACCGGTCGCCTCCAGGAGACGCATGATGCCGGCCGGCGTGGCCGGCACGAACCCGCTCCCGTCGCCGGTGGCCAGCCGGCCAGCGTTCACCGGATGGAAGCCGTCGACGTCCTTGTCGGGATCGACGGCGATCAGGATGCGCCCGGTGTCGATCTGTTCGGGGAGAGGGAGCTGGACCAGGATGCCGTGCACCTCGGGATCTTCGTTCAGCTCGCCGATCAGCCCCAGGAGCTCGGGCTCCAGGGTCGTGGCGGGGAGCCGGATCGTGCGCGAGACGAGCCCCACCTCCTCGCATGCCTTTCCCTTCATGCGCACGTAGGTGGCCGAGGCCGGGTCATCCCCCACCAGAACCGCGGCCAGGCCGGGGATGACCCCGGTCTCCTTCAAGAGGCGGCTCGCTGCCGCCGCCACATCCTCGCGCACGCGACGCGCGACCGCCCGCCCGTCGATCGGCCTCGCGGTCACGCTCCCTCCCGGGTCTGTCTGAGCGACGTCTCCAGCGCCAGCTCCTGCTGTCCGGGCCCGGGTTCGAAGCACTGCCGGCAGCGGGCCTCGTAGGCGCTCGCGCCGCCGACCACGATCCGCTCCTCGTTCTCGACGATGCGCTGGGTGAAGTTGGCGGGGTTTCCGCAACGCACGCAGATGGCCAGGGTCTTGGTGATCTCCTCGGCCTTCGCCAGGAGCTGCGGGATCGGGTCGAATGGACGACCGAGGAAGTCCTGGTCGAGCCCCGCCACGACGACCCGCTTCCCCAGGTTGGCGAGACGGTCGCAGACCTCGACCAGCCGGTCGTCGAAGAACTGGGCCTCGTCGATCCCCACCACCTGCGTGCGCTCGTCGAGGCGCTCCAGGATCGCGCCGGCGTGGGCCACCCGCTCGGCCCGGATCCGCATCTCCGAGTGGCTGACGATCTCGTCGGTCGAGAAGCGGTCGTCCACCAGCGGCTTGAACACCTGGATCCGCTGGCGGGCGATCTCCGCGCGGCGCAGCCGCCGGATCAGCTCCTCGGACTTACCGCTGAACATCGGGCCGCAGATGACCTCGATCCAGCCCATCGAGCCGCGGACGAACGGGGTCATCGGGCGGATTCCCAGGCGCTGACTTCGGTTCTATCCGATCGGCTCATCGATCCTCTCGATCGCCGTCGCGCGCCCGGTCTCCTCCTCGACCGTGAGGAGGATGGCCTGGAAGCGCACGTCCTCGCCGGCCACCTGAAACCGGTTCGGAGTCTGCTTGAGGAAGCGCTCGATCGCGCCCTCGGCCCGGACCCCGATCACGCCGCCGTGCGGTCCGGTCATCCCGACGTCGGTGACGTAGGCGGTCCCGCCCGGCAGGATCCTCGAGTCGGCCGAAGGCACGTGAGTGTGGGTACCGACGACCGCGGTCACCCGACCGTCGGCATAGCGCCCGAGGGCGATCTTCTCGGCGGTCGCCTCGGCGTGAAAGTCCACGATCACGATCCGCGCCGAGCCGCCGACGTTCGAAGCGAGCAGCGCGTCGAGCCGGCGAAAGGGACACTCGATGTCCTTCATGAAGACCCGGCCCTGGAGGTTGACGACCATCCCGTCGACCGTTCCGACACTCCCCGCCCAGACCCCTCGCCCGGGATTGCCGTCGGGATAGTTGTCGGGCCTGAGGAGCCGGGGCTCACGATCGAGGCGCTCGTAAACCTCGCGCTTGTCCCAGACGTGGTTGCCGCTGGTGATCACGTCGACGTCCTCGGCCAGGATCTCGTCCACGATCGACGGGGTGATCCCGAACCCGCCGGCCGCGTTCTCCCCGTTCACGATGACGAAGTCGGGGGCGAGGTCGCGACGGGCCGCGGTGAGACCCGACTGCAGGGCCCGCCGGCCGGGTCGTCCGAAGACGTCGCCTACGAAGAGGATCTTCATGAGAGGGCGAGCCGCCCGGAACGAGAAAGACCCCGCCGCGACTCACCGAAGAGGATTTTTTGACGCCCTCTAACGTACGGTGGGTAACCTCCCCGCCCGATTCTCGCGTCCTCGCGAGAGGCGTGCGATCGGCAGGCGAAGCGAGGATCCCTGCGAGTGCGTGTTGGCTCAAAAAATGATCTCTTCGGATCCGCGCGAGCGGGGTCCTTCGCGCCCCGCAGTGATGGTCAGCCCGCTCGTTTCTCCTTTCTCCGACTCTTCGCGCCGTCGGCGGCGGCCGTCTCGGCCAGCGCCGCGTCCAGATCGGCCTCGAGGCCTCGCACCCGACCCAGCGCCTCGTCCAACGCCTCCGTGCCAGCCTTCCGCGCCTGCATCAGGGCGTCGGTGATCTCCATCGCTCCCAGGACCGCGGCCTGGAACGGTTCGAGTGTCGGAGCCGAAGCCCTCAGGCCACGCAGGGTGCGGTCGACGTGGGCCGCCACCTCGCGGGTGTAGCCCGGATCGGCCGTCGATTTCAACCGGAACGGCTCGTCCAGGACGCTGATCTTGATCGATTCCCGGTCGTTGGTCATGCCTCGACCACGTACCTCACACGCGAGAGTAGCTCCTTGAGCTTGCCCTCCAGGAACTCGGCGTGTCGGGTGAGCCGGTCGTTCTCCGATTCGAGCGCGTGGACGCGTTCGTCGAGCGCCACCGGATCGAGCCCGCCTTCGAGCCGCCGCCTGAGCTCCTCTTCCTCCCGACAACGCTCCGAAAGCCGACGGCTCCGTTCCACGAGCAACTTAACCTTGTCCCCGAGCACGTCCAGCGCGGCGGCCAGCTCGGCGACCCGCTGCTGCTCCTGGTCCCGGGGCTCGGTCTTCGAGCCCTGCCTTTGCTTCTCGCTCATCGCAGTCGGTACCCGTGCTCCTTCTCCAGAAGCTCGACCAGCCGGCCCACCCGCTGGTCGATGGTCTCCACGGTCAGCGTCCGGTCCGCCTGGAAGGTGAGCCTGAGTCCCAGGCTGTAATGCCCCTCCGGCACCTGCGGCCCATGGTATCGGTCGAAGATCTCGACCGTCGTGAGATCCTCCACTTCCGCCTCCCGGACGGCGGCGACGAGGCGTGAGCCGGAGTGATCGTCCGGAACGACGAGCGCCAGATCGCGCAGGGCGGCCGGCTCCCGCGGGATGCGCGCGACCTTGACCGGCGGAAGGACACGGGTCAGCGCGTCGAGCTTGATCTCGGCCACATAGAGCCGCTCCATGGCGCCCCACTCCTCGGCCAGCCGCGCATGGATCTCACCAAGGAATCCGATCGCCTCGCCCCCCCACTCGATGGACGCCTGGCGTCCGGGATGGAGATACGATCGCCGATCGGCTGGAAAGGCGACTTCCTCCATCCCCGCCTGGGACAGCAGCTCCTCCACGACGCCCTTGACGTCGAAGAAGTCGATCGGTTGGACCGTGTCCGACCAGTCCACCGGGCGCGCCTGGCCGGCTGCGGCCAGCGCCACGTGTCGAGTCTCTTCCGGGCGACCCCCGTCCGCCGACCGGAAGGCGTGGCCGATCTCGAACAACCGCACCGAAGCCGCCCCGCGATTCAGGTTGTGCACCACGGCTCCCGCGAGCGTGGTCAGGACGAATGGTCTCAAGAACCTGTCCGCCTTGGAAATAGGATTTCGTATCTCAACCAGATTGTCAACCTCCGAGGGACCCAGGATCGCCTGGCCGACGAACGAAGGCGTCCGGGCCTCGTCGTAGCCCGCGGCCCTGAGGACGCCCCGAACGCGGTCGATGGAGCGCTCGACCGGGGACGGCGACGGCGCCACGACGGGCATCGGCAGACGCGCGGGGGGTACCCGATCGTACCCCGTCAGACGGGCCACCTCCTCGATCAGATCGATCTCGCGCTCGACGTCGAAGCGCCAGCCTGGAACGGTCACCCTGATCGCCTCGCCGTTCGCGCTCCCCGTCTCGAAGCCCACGCTCTCGAGAGCCGAACGCGCCTCCTCTACGGGGATCGAGCGGCCCACGACCCTGTCCAGCCGGCCCGGGCGAAGCGCGAGCGTCGGGCGGTCCTTCCCTTCGACCTCCTCGCCCACCCGGTCGGCGGCCACCTCCCCACCGGCGGTCTCCACGATGAGGGCGGAGGCGCGATCGAGCGCAACGGCCGTGATCGCCGGATCCACGCCGCGGGAGAACCGGATGGCGGCGTCCGTTCGGAGCCCCAGGCTGCGCGACGTCCGTCCGATCCGCGCGGGGTCGAACCAGGCGCTCTCCAGGAATACGCTTCGCGTCCCCTCTCCCACCTCGCTGTCGAGACCGCCCATCACCCCGCCGATCGCGACCGCCCGCTCGGCGTCGGCGATCAGCGTCGTCCCGGGATCGAGTGCGCGCTCGCGGCCGTCGAGCGTGACGATCGTCTCATCGGGGAGTGGGCGACGAACGACGATGCGTCGCCCCGTCAGCCGCTCCGCGTCGAAGGGATGGAGGGGCTGGCCGCATTCGAGCATGATGTAGTTGGTGGCATCCACGACGTTGTTGACGGGCCGCAGGCCGAGGGCGAGGAGCCGGATCTGGAGCCACGCCGGACTGGGTCCGATGGTGACGCCGCGGATCAGCCGTCCGAGATACACGGGGCATCCCTCCCGGTCCAGGACCTCCACAGCGAAGTCGCTCGCCGGGCCCTCGGCCGCCAGCCCGCGCGCCGGGAGTCGAGCCTCGGCCCGGGCGTGCCATTGCACCTCGCGGGCGATTCCGAGATGGCACAGCGCGTCGCCGCGATTGGACGGCACGTCGACTTCGAGGATCTCGTCATCGAGGTCGAGGGCATCGACGAGATCGCGCCCGACATCGCGCTCGGCCACCCCCTGGACGGGCCAGATCCCCTCGGCCGAGCCGAGCGCGTCGAGGCCAAGCTCGGGCGCCGAGCAGAGCATGCCCTCGGACTCGACCCCGCGAATCCGCGCGCGACGGATCTCCCGCCCCCCTGGAAGCCGCGCCCCCTCGGTCGCATACGGGTAGATGACGCCCACCTCGACGTTGGGCGCCCCGCACACGACCTGTCTCTCGCCATCGCCGGCGGATACGCGGCAGAGCGTAAGACGATCGGCGTTCGGGTGCCGGCTCGCCTCCAGAACCTTCCCCAGCACGACCCCCGATATCTCCCCGAACGGGCGCCGCACCGCGTCGACCGCGAGCCCCTGCATGGTGAGACGCAGGGCCAGCTTCGCCGAGCCCATGGCGTCGAGCTCGCCGCCGGGAAACAGGTCACCGAGCCAGCGGAAGGAGACGTTCATCGACCCCGGAACTGATGAAGGAAACGGAGGTCGTTCTCGAAGAACATGCGGATGTCCGGGATCCGGTACTTGTTCATGGCGATCCGCTCGACGCCCATCCCCCACGCGAAGCCGGTGTAGCGCTCGCTGTCGTAGCCCACCGCCTCGAGCACCGCTGGATGGACCATGCCGCAGCCCAGCAGCTCCATCCACCCGCTTCCCTTGCAGGCCCGGCACCCGGCGCCCCCGCAGATCACGCACTGGATGTCGAGCTCGGCGGAGGGCTCCGTGAAGGGGAAGTAGCTGGCGCGGAAGCGGACGTCCGCGTCGGCGCCATAGTAGCGGTGGGCGAACTCGGTCAGTGCCCACTTCAGGTGGCCCAGCGAGATCCCGTCTTCCACCCACAGCCCCTCGATCTGGTGGAAATACGGCGAGTGGGAGGCGTCCGGCGTGTCGTTGCGGAAGACGCGGCCGGGACAGACGACCCGTACGGGCGGGGGATTGGCCTCCATGACCCGGATCTGGACGGGGGACGTGTGGGTCCGGAGCACGAGGTCGTCATCCACGTAGATCGTGTCCATCTCCTCGCGCGCGGGATGGCCCGCGGGGATGTTGAGCGCCTCGAAGTTGTGCCAGACGGTCTCGGCCTCGGGACCCGAAGCCACCTCGAAGCCCATGCCTCGGAAGATCTCGAGCAGCTCGTCGGTCACGATCGTGAGCGGGTGGCGGGTTCCGATCGGCCGTCGACGACCGGGGAGGGTGACATCGACGCGCTCGGTTAGGAGCCGCTGCTCGAGCGCCTCGCCTCCCAGCGCACGGGCGCGGTGCGCCAGCGAGGACTCGATGCCCTCCTTGACGCGGTTGATCAGCTCTCCGGCTGCCGGGCGCTCCTCGGCGGGCAGGCTCCCGATCGAACGCGCTTCGGCGGTGAGACGACCCTTGCGACCGAACGTCCGGACGCGAATCTCCTCCACCTCGGCCGCTGATCCCGCCGCCCTTAGCTCGCGCTCCACATCGCGGTGGAGGGCCTCGAGCCGCTCGTGCAGCGACGAGGTCATCGGGGGATCTCCTCTGCCGTCCGGGAAGAGGGCTACTAGAGCTTGGCTTTCGCGGTGGCGGCCAGCTCGGCGAACCCCTCCGGATCGTTGATCGCCAGGTCGGCCAGAAGCTTGCGATCGATTTCGACCTCGGCGGCCTTGAGCCCGTGGATGAAACGGGAGTAGGACAGCCCGTGCTCGCGGGCGGCCGCGTTGATCCGCGTGATCCACAGCTTCCGGAACTGCCGCTTCTTGTTCCGCCGGTCACGGTAGGCATACTGCAGGCCCCGCTCCAGCGTCTCCTTGGCGGGGATGTACAGGCGATGACGCCCGCCGCGATATCCGCGAGCCTGCTTCAGGAGCTTCTTGCGGCGTCTGGTGCGCTGCACGTTGTTCGATGCGCGCGGCATAATGACCTCCTACGTGGACAGAAGCCGCTTGATGCGGCCCTCGTCGACGGGATGCACGTACGCGGGCTTGCGCAGGTGACGCTTCCGCTTGTTGCTCTTCTTCGTCAGGATGTGCCGCATGTAGCCCCGCTTGCGCTTGATGCGCCCGCTGGCCGTCTTGCGGAACCGCTTCGCGGCACCTCGGTTCGACTTCATCTTCGGCATGCCTTACCCCCTGCGCATCCTATTTCTTCACGCTGGCCTTGGAGTTCGGGGCGAGGATCAGGAACATGTTGCGACCCTCGAGTCGAGCCTCCTGCTCGACCACCGCCAGCTCGCCGATCTCCTCGATGACATCGTCGAGCACTTCGCGACCGTTCTCCGTGTGGGCCATCTCGCGGCCCCTGAACATGATGGTGACCTTGACCTTGTTGCGTTCCTCGAGGAAGCGCTTGATGTGACGCGTCTTGAATTCGAAGTCGTGCTCCTCGATGTTGGGACGCATCTTGATCTCCTTCATCTGCGTCACGTGCTGCTTCTTCCTCGCCTCCCGGTCGGCCTTCGCCTGCTCGTACTTGTACCGTCCGTAGTCCATGATGCGACATACGGGCGGCCGGGCGTTCGCTGCTACCTCGACCAGGTCCAGACCTCGTTCGCGGGCCGACGCTTGCGCTTCCTCGACCGGCACGACGCCCATCTGGTCACCATTGACATCGATCAACCGGACGGGTGAGAAGCGGATCTGCTCGTTGATCCGCGGCTCGTTGTTGGCGATGCAAACCTCCTTGCTCGGATTGGTGGCGCCGGCGCCGCTACCGGGGCACCGGTCACCGATCACAAAAAAGGCGAGCTACCCGCGGTTCGCGGGGACTCGCCCCAAAAAGCGCCGCGCCGGCGGCTGCCTGCGGCAGCGTCGGCGTCGCGCCTGGATACCCGCGGACAGCTTCGTGCGTCCGTCAGGCGAGAAGCCCGGGGCTTCTGCTTCTTCTGTCGAACCTACCACCCACATGAAAGCGATGGGAGAAGAATGTAACGCGTTGCGCGCTGCCGGGTCAACGGGATCGTCGCTGCGCGGGGACGGGAGCCGGGACCGCGCCGCGTCGGGTCGGAGATCCCTGGTCTGCGCTCTTGGGCTGCGTGGCGCCCTTCCAGTCACGCGGTCGACCGCCGAGGCCCAGGCGCCATCCGACGCCCCGCGCCACGCGATTCGAAGCCCGTCCGTCCCCGTAGGGGTTGTGCTCCAGGGCGGGTCTCCTGACGCACCGTCTTCCGAGAGCGGTCTCGATGGACGCGAGAACCTGGTCCGGATCGTAGCCCGCGACGATCAGCTGTCCGCTGCCTACGCCCTCGGGACGCTCCGTCGTCTCGCGAAGCACCACTACGGGAACGCCCAGCGTGGTTCCCTCCTCCTGGAGACCCCCGGAGTCCGTGAGCACCAGGTCGCTTCGCGATAGCAGGGCGATCATGGCACCATAATCGAGCGGATCCGTCAGGACGACGTTCGGAAGATTGGCGAGCTCGGGCACGACCTCTTCCCGGACGAGCGGGTTACGGTGGAGCGGAAAGACGTAGGTGTGTCCCGGGTGACGCTCCGCGGTGAGCCGGACGATCCGCGCCAGCTGCCGCAGCCGGGGCCAGTTCTCGCGACGATGCAGGGTGACGGTGACGTACGGCCCCGGGCGCATCCCTGCCGGGAGCCGCCCTTTGCGCATCGCTCGAAGGAGCGCGTCGACACCCGTCTGTCCCGTCACGAGGATGTGATGCGAATCGACGCCCTCTTCGATCAGGTTCAGCCGGGCGAGTGGGGTCGGAGCGAAATGCATGTCCGCCAGCACGGCGGTGAGTCGGCGGTTGGCCTCTTCAGGGAAAGGTTCTTCGATCAGACCGGTTCTCAACCCGGCCTCCACGTGACCCACGGGGATGCGCTCCAGGAAAGCGGCCCATGCGATCGCGAAGGTGGAGAGCGTGTCTCCCTGCACGAGCACGTAATCGGCTTTTATCTCACGAAGATGTCGAGCGGCTTCGGGGAGAATCCGCTGCACGAGCTCCGGGAGCCTCTGGCGCTCCGTCATGACGCGAAGATTGGCCGTGGCTCGGATTCCGAACACGTCCAGCGCCTGATCGAGTTGCTCCTGATGCTGCCCGGTGACCAGGATCACGGGGTCGATGCGTGGCACGGCCGCGAGTTCGTGATAGACGGGCGCGAGCTTGATCGCCTCGGGGCGCGTACCGAATCCGAGCACGACCCGGAACGACTCCTCGCTCTTTCGCTCGTTCTCCATTCCCGCGGCCTCACGCTTGCAGTCAGCTCCACCCCGAGCCGAATCTTCGGCTTCCGGCAGGGATCACTTTTTAGCAAGAAGGAGGCCGTGGGGAGATGCCCGGGCGCGGGGCGTTCTGTGGCAGGCACGAGGGGGCGCTGGGGGTCGCGATCGTGGCCGTCGGGGCGATCCTTCGGGCCTGGGGTCTCACCGCCCAGAGCCTGACCAGCGACGAGCTCTACGAGATCGATATGGCGGCCGGTCCGCTGTCGAAGATCGTCACCGCCGCGGACGGGTTCCCCCCCCTCTACAACCTCCTTTTGCACGGCTGGCTGGGCGCCTGGGGGGGCGCCGAGTCGGCGCGCTGGCTCTCATGGCTCCTCGGCGTCGCCTCGATCCTGGTCGTCTGGCGTCTCGGGCGGCGCCTCGGCGGTGTCACGATCGGCCTCGGAACCGCGGCCTTTGTCGCGATCTCGCCGGTCCACATCTGGTACTCCCAGGAAGCGCGCGCCTACATGCTGGTCATCCTGCTGGCGTCGCTCGCGATCTGGCTCCTGTTCCGCGCCCTGGATGGCGACGTCCGCCGCGACTGGGCGATGTACGCCGCGGCCGGGGCAGCCGGCATGTACGCCCACTACTACTTCCTGTTCGTGCTCCTCCCCGGGGCCCTCGTGATCCTGCTCCACCGCGGGCTCGGGAAGGGTCTCGCGCGACCGGCGGCCGCCCACGCGGCGATCGCCGCGGCCTGCGTGCCCCTCGTCTTCCTCTTACGCGCCGACTTCCAGCTCCAGGCCGACTACGCGAACATCGTCGCCTTCGACGTCGGGGCGCTCGGCTACACCTTCGTCTCCATCCTGACCGGCTACTCGATCGGCCCGTCGCTGCGCGAGCTTCACACGTTCGGCCTTGTCGAGGCGCTGCGCGGGTTCCTGCCCTGGCTCGCAGCGCTGTTGCCGGCGGTGGCGATCCTGGCGTACCGGGGCGCCGCCGTCCTCGGGCGCGAGCGGGCGCGTGACCTGGCCCTCTTCATCGCGCTTCCGGTGGTCCTGGTCGGCCTCCTCGGGACGGTCGCTCACGTCGGCTACAATGTGCGGTACGTCATCTGGATCGCGATCCCGATGGCCGTGTGGCTCGGGGCGGTCGCCACCTGCTGGCGCAGGGCGCCCGTCGCGGTCGCCCTGGCGATCGTACTGGGCATGTCCGGCCTGGGGACGTGGAACCGGCGTACGGAGGAGCGTTACCGGAACGAGGACGCCCGCGCGGCCGCGGCCTGGCTCCGGAGTCACGCCGATGACGATGCGCCGGTCTTCACGCTCGCCGCGTACATGTCCCGACCGATCGCCTACTATGTCGGGAGGGATCGGGAAGTCCAGCCGATACCGCGGGGTCCGCGCGAGGAGAGGATCGAGACCGCCCTCGGCACCCTCGAGTCCCGGGTCCGGGGCGGAGATTCATACTGGCTCGCGTATACCCGGGCCTTCCACGGGGATCGGGACGGCGCCGTCCGGGCCGCTCTCGAGCGGCGTCACGGCCTCGAACCCGTGGCCCGTTTCGCCGGCATCGTCCTTTACCGCGGCAGCGTCCCCGCGCGCGGGTCCGCGTCGCCGGCGAGACCAGCCGCCCAGTCCTCGGCCCGGTAGACCCCCTCCACGAACTCGACCGTCTTCACCGCCTGCTCGGGCGGGACCGACGGCCGGCCGCCACGCAGCACGCTCAGGAAATCCTGCAGCTGCGACGCGAACTCGCGCGTCTTGTCGTACCCCGATCCAAAAGGGACCCATTCGCGGTCCCCGTGCCGCCGGATCTGGCTTCCGGGCCATCCGACCCGGATCGTTCCGTCGGTGCCGTGGATCACGAAGTAGTCCAGGTCCTTGGTGAAATGGGACCAGGACAGGGCGATCCGGCCCACGATCCCCTCCCCGATCCGGATCTGGATCTCCGCCGCGTCCTCCACGCTGGGGCTGGCGACCCGCGGCCCGAAGGCCGCCGAGAGGACGACCGGGTCGGCGCCGAGAGCGGTCGCGAGGACGTCGAAGGCGTGCGGCCCGTTGTCCATCACGACGCCGCCACCTGAAAGCTCCGGCCGAAGCATCCAGCCGCCCGCCACGGCGACCGGCGCGCAGAAAGCGACCTCGCAGGCCAGCGGCCTGCCGATCTCGCCACCCTCGACCCGCCGGCGCGCTTCGTGAAGATCCGGCACGAAGCAAAACTTGGTCGAAGCCATGAGCGTCCGGCCCGCCGCGCCGGCCCGCTGAACCATGGCGCGGGCGGCCCTGGACGTGGGAGCGAGCGGCTTCTCGCAGAGGACGTGCTGCCCGGTGAAGAGAAGACGCTCGACGTGCGGAAGGTGCAGCGCTGGAGGCGTACAGACGATCGCGGCGTCGATCTCCTCCTCGGCCAGCAGCCGGTCGATGCTGGCGTGGCTCCGGCAGTTCCACCGCTCCTCGGCCGACCGGCGGGCCAGGGCGTCCGGATCCGCCACCGCGACCAGGCAGGCCTCGTCGGTCGCCTCGATCGCGGCCGCGTGCTGGGCGGCGATCCTCCCATGACCGACGATCGCGAAGCGGATCATCGGGCGCTCCCCTCCGCGCTCGCGCGGATCGGACGCCAGTTGCACGCGATCAGGACCAGGTACCGGATCACAGTCCTCGGAACGTCCATCTTGCTCGCGCTCGCCTTGAGGTCGTAGCGGAGCACGAGCGGGACCTCGGCCGCGGCGCACCCCCGCGCCCGGAGACGCAGGAGGAGGTCCAGCATGCACGAGAAACCCCTCTCTCCCACCAGCCGGCCGTCACGGGCGACCGCGCGCAAGGCCTCGGTCCGGTAGGCCCGGAAGCCGCTCGAATAGTCCCGCACCTCGCCCATCGGAAAAAGGCCGCGGAGAACGGCGCTGGCCACGTGGCTCAGAGCCCGGCGATGGGGGGCCACGCCCACCTCGGCACCACCTTCCGCGAAACGCGACGCGACGATGACGTCGTACCCCTCATCGAGCCGTGCGACGAGGGACGGGATCACGCGCGGGTCGTGCGAGTCGTCGCCGTCCAGGGTGACCACCGCGTCGCTCTCCTCCAGGACGTGCCGGAGCCCGGCCTCCAGCGCATCCCCGAGGCCAAGCCCGTCCCCGAGCTCCAGGATCTCGACGGAGAAACCGACCGCCTGGCGGCGCACCTCGTCGCGGGTCCCGTCCGTCGATCCGCCATCCACCACCACCACCCGGGCACCCGGCATCTCGACGAGGAGCGCTTCCAGCTTCTGGAACAGCGGCGCGACGGCCACTCGCTCGTCGCGCATCGGGATGACGACGGCGACCCTCGGGCGCTTGCTCATGCGCCGACCGTCCGCGGCTCCGACGCCAGTTTCACGAGCCGGTCCGTGGCCTCAGACAGACGCTCGGCCAGGAGCTCCACGTGGTGCGGGGCGTGCCGCTCCGTCCATGGCAGGACGAGTACGCGCGAGAGACCCTCGCGACATCCCGGATAGTCTTCCAAGCGTTCGATCGGGTAGCGGGCCCCATACAACGTGAACGGATGGCCGGTGTCACGGAACGTCGCGCGCTCGCGGAATTGCCGGCACATGAACGCCGGCACGCGGATGTAGTTGGGGGTGCTCCAGACCCCGAGGGACTTGAGCTCGTCGGCGAGGGCTGGGGGACCGCCGGGAAGGATGTCCGAATCCACCAGCAGAACGAACCTCCAGTAGGTCTGCGTGGCCCCCGGCGTGGTCGGGAGAGATCGAAGGCCCGGGATGCCGGCGATCCGCGAAGCGAGCATCTCCCCCATCGCGACCCGTCGCTCGACCATCCCACCGATCTTCCGGAGCTGCGCCAGGGCCACCGCTCCGTGGAGCTCCGACATCCGATAGTTGAGCCCGAGGAAGTCGTGGTCCGGATCGACGGGCGCGTAGTTCCACCCTTTGTCGGCCCAGACACGCGCCCTGACGGCGAGTTCCTCGGAAGCCGTCAGGACGAACCCTCCCTCGCCGCACGTGATGTGCTTGGTCTGCTGGAGGCTGAAGGCGGCGATGTCCCCGAGCGTGCCGGTCAGCCGGCCCCGATACGAGGCCAGGTACGCCTGGGCGGCGTCCTCCAGGACGGCGACCCCGCGCTCCCGCGCCAGCTCCAGGATGGGATCCATGTGGCACGGATTCCCGAACAGGTGTGTGACGACGACGGCGCGGGTTCGCTCGCTGAGCCGCCGTCGGATCGTCTCGGCCGTCACGTTGAGGGTATCGGGGTCGACGTCGGCGAAGACCGGGATCGCACCCTGGAAGAGGATCGGGGAGATGGCGCCCATGTCGGTGATCGGTGTCGTCACGACCTCGTCCCCCGGCGCGATGTCCAGCGCCGCCAGCGCCGTATGGACAGCGGCCGACCCGGAAGAGACCGCCCGCGCCCAGGGGACTCCAAAGAGGCCTTGCAGCTCCTCCTCGAACCGCTTGACCTTGGTCCCGTTGGGGCCGAACAGGATCCCCGACTCGATCACCTCGCTGAGCAGCGCGAGCTCCTCCTCGCCGAAGCTCCGCCCCGAGGCGTCTCGCTCCGTGGGCAGCCTGGGCTCAATCATGAAGCACTCCTTCTCGGGCGACCCGGGGGCTTCGACCCCGCGCCGTCGTCCCGTCGACAAGGTCCCGCAGAGGCGCCACGCGGCCGCGTGCCGCCAGCGCCGCGACCGCTTCGGCCGCCAACGTCATCTTCTCGTCGAGGTCGAGCTCCATCCCCGGGTGGCAGGCGATGCGGGGGTCGAGGTCGTCCGCCCGCAGAGCCAGGAAGTCCACGGCGTGGAACTGGTACCACACCGGCCCCCGGCGGGCGTGGGCGAGGCGGCGGACGAGCCTGAAAACGGGCTCCCTGGCGACGAAACGGAGCGTGTGGTAGTAGGGGAGCCGGAGACCGGGCGTCGTGCACATCGGCACTTCCATGATCCAGCCGTCGCCCGACCGGCGCAGATGGATCCCGGCCGGGCCGCGCATCGCGCCCCACGTCGCGCGCCGGGACGGCGGCCTCTCGCGGGAGCCACGCCGGGCGATCGACGCTCGCAGAAGGGGCAGCAGAACGGACGGGTAGGCGGAGCTGTCGTACCCATAGCCCGCCGCGGCCACACGCGCGAGGAGCCCGGGGTCGGCGTCCCAGCTCGGCGCCCGGAAGCCCAGGACCTCCTCCCCGGCCAGGTCTTCGAGCACGGCCCGGGACCCCGCGACCTCGATTTGCAGGGAATCATCGTCGAGACCGCGGAAGGGGAGCCGGTGCGTCATCGAGTGGCTCGCCACCTCGTGACCCCCGGCGACGATCCGATCGACGGTCTCGGGGTGGCGACGGGCCTCCTCGGCGATCAGGAAGAACGTGGCGCGGGCGGCGCCGCGGGCGAGGGTTTCCAGTGCGCGGGGGACGGCCTTCAGGTAGGCCGATCCATCGTCCGGCGGACGCCTGTGCCCGTATCCCTCCAGGTGCGAGGCCACCGAATCGACGTCGATCGACAGGCCGACCGTCGGCCGTTCCACGCACCCGGTCACACCCTCGCCTCCGCGCTTCGCCGCATCTCGTTCACGACCCGCTTCGAGAGCCGGGTGGAGCTGTTCCAGGAGGTCACCTCGGGATAGATCTGCGTCGTGGTCGCCAGGAAGACGCGCCCCGGGACCAGCTCGATCGGCGGCTTCCGCTCCCCGTAGCCCGGTGTGTAGATCGGCTCGACGAAAGGCGCCCGGAACACGCGGGTTCCGAGCACATCGTCGGAGGTGAGGTCCGGGAACAGCTCCCGCAGCGCGCCGACGTATTCCGCGGCCAGCTCCTCCGAGTCGCGTCCATAGAGGGGATCCGTCCGATGCACGTAGTTCAGCAGATAGACCAGATGCATCCCTCCCGTGTCCTCGAGATCGATCACCCGGGTCGTCTCCACGATCCCCTGAAAGGGGACGCCGCTGTCGACGACCGGAACCCAGTAGTAAGGCGACAGCGAACGCCGGAGGAGCACAACCACGTTGATGACGCCCTGGTAGTCGATCGGATGGTCGACCTCGCTGAGCGCCGCCCCGACCATCCCGCCGGCGGTGATTCGCCGGAGCGTCGCGAAGGGCACCGTCGAGACGACCCGGTCGAAGAGGCGTGTGCCGCCGTCGACGTCGATGCCGATTCGCCCGTCGGCCTCGAGGTCCAGCCGGTCGACCGCGGTCCCTGCCTCTAGGACGGCCCCGCGAGCCCCGAGCGAACCGACCAGGGCCTCGGTGAGACCGCCATAGCCCCCGCGCGGGTAGCCCTTGACCTCCTTCTTCGTCCCCTTCTCGCGACGGAAGCTGGCCCAGTACCAGAGCGCGGGAATCTCCTGGTAGGCGTCGCCGAACTTGGCTTCCAGGAGCGGTCGCCAGAACCGGTCGAAGGCCCGCTTCCCCGAGAGCTTGGTGAGCCATTCCCGCGCGGTGAGCCGATCCAGGCGGTCCGGCCGCGCGAAGCTCGACGCCCACACGGCGGTCAACCCCAGCCGGATGCGGTCGGAGAACGCGGCCGCGTCGAAGCGCAGCAGATCGAGCGGTCCGCGCAGCGCGTACAGGCGCCGCCGGTGCAGGAACCCCAGCGACGCGTCGCGCCAGTAGAAGCGGTCCCGCACGCCCAGATCCTCGCAGAGGGCGAGGAGGGCGTCGTCGGAAGGAAGCACGACGTGATAGAAGCGATCGAGAGATCGACCGTCGTGTCGAAACGTCGATCCGAGCCCGCCGAACTCCGGAGCGGCCTCGAAGACCTCGACGCTCGCCCCCGCCTCCAGCAGGTAGTGCGCCGCCGCCAGACCGGCGATTCCGCCTCCGATCACGCCGACGCGACCGAGGGGGCCGTCG
>JBOHRW010000136.1:0-8152 GCA_050732935.1 Gemmatimonadota bacterium | reverse complement strand
AAAAAAGCTAGACCTCCGTGCCAGGCGGGTCAACGGACGATGCGCTCTCGCTGGCTCCCCATCCGGCACCCGTTTACGTTGGCCCATCTTCCCATTCCATTCACGAAAAGAGGACCGCATGAAGAAGTATGTCATCGTCCTGCTGGGGGCCCTCGCCGCCCTCGTCGTTGGGAGCCATGATTCTGCCGCCCAGTCGCCGCTCAAGCTCTACGTCTTCGACTGCGGCCGGATCCAGTTCGACAGCGTCGCCGCTTTCGGTGTCCAGGACGAAGAGACCGACGTTCGCGAGCTGATCGTGCCGTGCTACGTAATCGAGCACGAGAAGGGCCGTCTCCTCTGGAACGCCGGGCTGCCTCCCTCGCTCGCCGAGACGGAGGGATGGCAGGAGCAGGATGGAGCCCGCGCGCGGCTCGACCGGACGCTCCCCGAGCAGCTCGCCGAGCTGGGCCTCGGCATGGACGACTTCGACTACGCGTCCTTCTCGCACATGCATTTCGACCACGTCGGCGCCGCCAACGAGCTGGAAGGGGCGACCGTGATCATGCAGAAGGCCGAGCACGACGCCGCGTTCGCCGACAGCGTGACCGTGCCTGGCTTCAATCCAGCGGCCTACGAGGGACTTCGGGACGAGGAGTTCCTGATCATCGAGGGTGACCACGACGTCTTCGGCGATGGCACGGTCCGGATCATCTCGACCCCGGGGCACACGCCGGGTCATCAGTCCCTCTTCGTCGATCTCCCCCAGACCGGGCCGATCGTGCTCTCGGGGGATCTCTACCACTTCCGACTGAGCCGGGAACTGCGGCGCGTGCCGACCTTCAACGTGGACCCGGACGCGACCCTCGCCTCCATGGACCGGCTGGAGAGCCTCGTCGAGGAGACCGGCGCCGAACTCTGGATCGAGCACGAGCTGGCCCGCTTCGAAGAGCTGAAGAAGGCACCCGAGTTCTACGAGTAGCCGTTTCCCTCGGATCAATGACCGAAGGCGCGTCCCATTCGATAGGAGGGCCTGGCCGCTGGATCCTCCCCATGCGGCCCCGCTCCCCCGACGAGGAACATCGGGCCGCCACGCCGCTCGAGCTCTTCTTCGACCTTGTGTTCGTGGTGGCGATCGCGCAGGCGGCCGGCCGACTCCATCATGCCGTCGCGGAAGCCCACGTCGCCGAGGGCGTCCTCAGCTACGGGATGGTCTTCTTCGCCATCTGGTGGGCGTGGATGAACTTCACCTGGTTCGCCTCGGCCTACGACACTGACGACGTCGCCTACCGACTGGCCACGTTCGTCCAGCTCACGGGATCCCTCATCCTGGCCGCCGGCGTCCCCCGGGCCTTCGACGCGCACGACTTCTCGATCACCACTTTCGGCTACGTCGTGATGCGCCTGGCCCTGGTCGGGCAGTGGCTCAGGGCGGCCCGATCCGACCCTCTCCGGCGCGCCTGCGCGCATCGATACGCCCTGGGGGTCTGCGCCTGCCAGGTAGGCTGGGTGACGCTCCTGTTCGCTCCCGCCGAAGTGGCGCGGCTCGGGTTCATCGCGCTCGTGATCGCCGAGCTCCTCGTACCCGTATGGGCAGAGAGGGCGTGCGCCACGACGTGGCACCCCGGTCATATCGCGGAGCGCTATGGACTCTTCACGATCATCGTGCTGGGCGAGACCATCCTGGCGGCCTCGATCGCGATCCAATCGGCGATCCAGGCGGGCGACATCGGCGTCGATCTAACCGCGATCATCGTCGGCGGGCTCCTGATCGTCTTCTCGATGTGGTGGCTCTACTTCGACCGGCCGATGGGCGACCTCCTCACCTCGCTACCCCGGGCCTTCGTCTGGGGATACGGCCACTACGCGATCTTCGCCTCGGCGGCCGCCGTCGGAGCGGGGCTCGGGGTCGTCGTGGACCACGCCACCCGGCACACGGAGATCGGATCGTTCGGCGCGGGCGCCGCGGTCGCCGTCCCGGTGGCGATCTACCTCCTGGGTCTCTGGGCGCTCCACGTCCGGCTTGGGGAGGCTTTCACTGCCGGCGCCGGCTTGACGCCGATCGTCGCGTTTCTCGTGCTCCTCACTCCCTGGACCGGACAGGCGGTACTTCTGACCGGCGTCCTGGTGGCCGGGCTCCTAGCGGTCAAGCTCGGGCGCTACCGCTAGGCCTGGCCGTCCCGCCGCACGGTACCCCCGATCACGAGCGCCGCCGAGATGATGAGGAGGTTCTTGATGATGTACTGACCTTCAATGGTGGGCGCATACGGCACCTGGCCCGCCTGGAAGGTCACCTGCGTGAGAAACACCAGGGGCAGGAAGGTGCCGACCATCTGCAGGGCCAGCAGCGCGATGGCCAATCTGATCGTGCGGGGGTGAAGAAACGTGAGCCCGATCGCCACTTCCCACCACCCGATGATCGACAGCCAGCCATCAGGGCTGAAGAATGGCATCCAGTCGACGGTGGCCTTCACCAGGGAAGCCGCGGGAGACAGGCCGAGGGGTTTCAGGATGCCGAACCATACGAAGATCACGGCCAGGGAGATGCGCAGCGCCGGTATCCCCCACCTGCGCATGAAGCCGGAGATGCGACGGTCGAGCCTGTCGACTTCCTGGGGGATCCCGCTTGGCTCCATGAGACGATCTTATCGCCAGGCAGCCTGGCTCGCTTCTGTAGGTCACGCCACGGTCGGGTGCGGAGGATTGCGCCTGGCCTTGCTCGAAGTGCTGCGTGGATGAGGTCAGCACCGTTGGCGACCCGCCCCCGGCCGCGCTACGTTGCCATTTCGCCGTCGCGCCGCCCGCTCCTCGAGGGGTCTTCCCACCGGGGCGGACCGCGCGGATCGAGCCATCCGCATTCGCATCCGACCACCGAAACGAAGGAGACACGATGGCGCACGAAGTCCCCTCTCTTCCCTATCCGTTCGACGCGCTGGAGCCGCACATCGACGCGCGGACGATGGAGATCCATCACGACAAGCACCACGCGGCCTACGTCAGCAACCTGAACAAGGCGCTGGAAGGCCACGCCGATCTGCAGGGGAAGGACGTCAAGGAGATCCTGCAAGACATCAAGAAGGTCCCGGAGAAGATCCGTAACGCCGTCCAGAACAACGGCGGCGGACACGCCAACCACACCCTCTTCTGGACGGTCATGTCGCCGGACGGTGGCGGCGAGCCGTCGGGGAAGCTGGCCGAGGCGATCAGCGCCGCGTTCAAGAACTTCGGCGGCTTTCAGGCCAAGTTCAGCGGCGCCGCCACGGGACGCTTCGGGAGCGGCTGGGCCTGGCTGACCGCCAGCGGCGGCAAGGTCGAGGTGAGCAGCACCCCGAATCAGGACAGCCCGCTCATGGAAGGCAAGACGCCGATCCTCGGCCTCGATGTCTGGGAGCACGCCTACTACCTGAAATATCAGAACAAGCGCCCCGACTACGTCGAGGCGTGGTGGAACGTCGTCAACTGGAGCGAGGTCGAGCGGCGCTTCGGCAAGGCGGGCTGAGAGCGGCGGAGATCCTCGCAAGGCATCGTCCGCAGAACCGAGCGCGTCGGCTCCTCGCCGGCCGAGGCGATCATCGCGAGCGGCGGACAGGGCGGAACCGCGCGCGGCGGTGAGACGCTCCTCAGATCGGCGGCAGCAGCCGGTCGATCTCCGCCTCCACCGCCACGACGAGCCGGCGGGCGGCCACCCGCGCGTGGGGATTGTGGCGGACGATGTCCTCGTAGAGCTCCTCGGTGTCACCGCCCACCAGCTCGAGCATCGAGAGGAAGCGCCGTTCGGACGGGGTTCCCAGCTCGACCAGGCGGCTTCGATCCAGCGCGTCCTCGGCTGCGATGCCGGCGCGCCGGAGGGAGCGGGCCACCAGGAAGACCATCGCCTGGCTGCGAGCCATCCGCCGGTCGTGCTCGTCGGCGTCGACGAAGAGAGGCTCGAGACCGAGAGCGCGGCAGGTCTGCGCGACCTCCCGGGCCGCCTCCTCGTGCCCGGGTAAGCCACAGACGGCGATCCGCTGACCCAGGGTCCCCTCCTCACGGGCGCTGTCGGGACCGAACAGGGGATGCGTGCCGACGGGACGGACGCCCTCGGGAAGCCGCTCCGACATCCAGCGCCCGGGCAGGAGCTTGACGGAGCAGAGGTCGACGACGAGGGCGCCCGGCTGGAGATGGGGGGCGATAGCGTCGAGGACCTCGGAGAGGGCACGGATGGGGACGGCCAGGACGACCCGCGGGGCGCTCGCCGCGGTCGGGATCGAGACCCATTCCGCACCCAGCGCCTCCGCCGATCGATCGACGAGGTCGGCCACCCGCACGCGGAAGCGCTGGCCGAGGATCCGGGCGGCCAGCTGGCCGCAGCGGCCGAAACCGACGATCCCGACCTCGTCCACCCGCCTAGGCCGGGAACCCGTTCGGGGAAGCCATCACCCTCTGGAGGCCGTCCGCTGCGCCAGCTCCTCCACCTTGGCCCGCTCCTCTTCGGTCAACTTCTCGGGTACCGTGATCTCGATCTCGACGTACATGTCGCCGCGGCGGCCGTCCCTCTCGATTCCCTGTCCCTTCACCCGCAGCTTCGTGCCCCCCTGGGTCCCCGGGGGGATGCGCAGCTCCACCTTCGGTCCATGGATCGTGCGCACGCGGACCCTGGTCCCCAGCATCGCCTGGAAGGCGGTGATCGGGACGGTACAGCGGATATCGAGCCCGTCGCGCGAGAAGAACCGATCGGGCTTCACCCGCACGACGAGGTAGAGATCCCCTGCCTGTCCGCCGCCGGCCCCGGGCTCGCCCTTGCCCTTCAGCCGGATCCGCTCGCCGTCCTCGATCCCGGCCGGGATCTTCACCTTGACGCGGCGGCTTCGCGAGACAGTGCCGTCGCCGCCGCACGTCCGGCACGGCTTCTCCACGATCGTTCCGCGGCCGGCGCAGCGCGGGCAGGGACGCTGGACCGAGAACCCACCCTGGGCGAGCGACACCTGGCCCGAGCCTCCGCATTGCGGACACGTCTCCACCTTGCTCCCGGGCTCGGCGCCGGAGCCTTCGCAACGCGGACACGTCTCGTCGAGCGGAACCGGGACCGTGATCTCGCCGCCCGTGGCGGCGGTCTTGAAGGGGATCCCGACCTCGATCCCGCGGTCCGGACCCCGCTGGGGACCGGGCCGGCGCGAGCGGGTGCGCCCGCGACCCCCGAAGATCGACGAGAAGAGATCGCCCAGACCGCCGAAGCCGTCGAGGTCCTCGAGATCGATCGTCTGCCAGCCTCCGGGACCCGCCCCACCAGGTCCCCCCGGCCCGCCGCGACCCGCGGCGAATCCCTCGTAGGTGCCCATTCTCCGCATCTGGTCGTACTGCTTCCGGCGTTCGGAATCCGAGAGGACCTGGTACGCCTCGGAGATCTCTTTGAAGCGCTCCTCGGCCGCCGGGTCGTTGGGGTTGGCGTCGGGATGGTATTTCCGGGCGAGCTTGCGGTAGGTCTTCTTGATCTCCTCGGCGGAGGCGCTCTCCTGAATGCCGAGGACCTGGTAGTAGTCCTTTACCGGCATCGGAAGCTCAGCCCGACTCGATCTCGGGGCCCCGCTCGCCGGGTCGGTGCTCGTACACCTGGACCTGGGCCGGTCGCAGGAGCTGCTCGTTGAAGCGGTACCCCTGGACCGGGACCGCCGCGATCTTGCCGTCGAGCTGCGGCCTCGGGGCGGGCCAGATGCCGATCGCCTCGTGCACGTTAGGATCGAAGGGCTCGCCCCGCTGGCCCAATGGCTCGAGGCCCTCCTGGCGAAGCTGCTCGAGAATCTTCCGCTCGACGAGCCGGACGCCGTCGATCACGGCCTCGGTCGACGTCGTCGAGGGATCGAGGCCCGCCACCCGCCGCATGTCGTCGAGCCCGGTGAGGAGCTTGCGGACCATGTCACCCTTGGCGCGGGCGGAGGAGGAGGTGCGGGCCCGCATCTCACGCCGACGGTAGTTGTCGAAGTCGGCCTGCAGGCGAAGGAGGCGGTCCTGGAGACGGAGGATCTCCTCGTCCCGGCTGTCGATGGCCTCGCGGAGCCCGGCGATGTCGTCCTGGACGGCCTGGGCCGCCTGCTCGTCGGCTACCTCCTCCTCCCCAGGTTCCGGCGTGACGTCCCCGGTCGCGTCCGGGATGACGTCGTCGGGTGGGGCCTCCGCCCCCCGGGCGGCCTCTTCGCTCCCCTCCTCGACAGGGATGTCGCGCGGTCCTCGCGTCGCCATAGATCGATGAATATAAGAACCCACCCGCACGACGTCACAGGCGCCGGGTTTTATCAAACCTGCAGTAGAAAGGTGCGCCCCTTCGACAGAATGCCTGTAGCAATTCGCGCACACGGTGTACGCGTTACATGGTTTGACGTTCCACCCCTGGTGTGGTATACGGATCATGGCGTGATGAGAACCGATCGTGCATCGATTCCCGCAATGATCGTCCTGGCGCTGCTTTTCGCTTCGATATCCGTCAAAGGCCAGGATATCCTATCCGTAGAGGCGTACGTGGGGCCGACCATCCCCCATGGGGCCCTCGGTCAGATCGAGGAGATGGGAACCATCGTAGGGATCGGCGCGACCCTCTATCCTTCGTCCAGCTTTGGGATTCGCGGAGATTTCTCGGTGGAGAGGTTCGATGACGGACACGGCTTCTCTGACAATGGTCTTACTGCACCCGGTGCCGACGTCTATCGATTGCGTGGGATGGCGGTGCTCCCCCTGGCGCTGGGAACCTTCCTGGTAGATACCAGGCCTGGGGACTCGCACGGCTCTCGATTCCAGAGCAGTTTCGCAGTCGGGGTGGGAATGACGAAACTGAACATAGGTGTCGCGGTACCCATCGAGAGTCTTCCCGATTCCCTGCAACCGTTTGGCAATACCTTCAAGCTGCAAAATAGTTATCTCTCCCTCCATGCAGTTCAGGAGGCCGGCTACAGGTTCCGGGAGAGTTTCGAAGGTTTCGTCCGGGTCGGCCTCGACTGGGGTTTCTCAAAGTCTCGGGACTATCGGATCTTGGAGCTCTTATCCTCGGACGTCGAGCCAATGAGCAACGTCATTTCGGTGCCGTTCATCGTGGGGGGTCGTTTTCGGTTCTAACCAGCTCGTGGCCCGGATTCACTCAAGTTCCATCCTCCCGTCGCAAGACTAAGCGTCAGCGCCCTCCAACCAGCTTCCCGAACGCCGCCTCGTCGAGCACCTCGACCCCCGTCTTCCGCGCCTTGTCGAGCTTCGACCCGGGCTTCTCGCCGGCCACCACGTAATCGGTCCTGGCCGACACCGACCCCGTCACCCGGCCCCCCAGCCGCTCGATCTCCGCCTGGGCCTGGGAGCGCGACCACCCGTCGAGCGACCCGGTCAGGACGAACGTCTTCCCGGCCAGGGGACCGGTCGCCCGGCTTTCCTCGCTCCGCGTGAAGTCGACGCCGTGCGCTTCCAGCCGCTCGATCAGCCGCCGGTTGGGGGCGCGCCGCATGAACTCGACCACCGATTCCGCTACCCTGGGGCCGATCCCGTCGATCGCCTGGAGTTGATCGACGTCCGCCTCCATGAGCTCGTCGATCGAGCCGAATTCGGCGGCCAGGAGCGCGG
Organism: Gemmatimonadota bacterium; assembly: GCA_050732935.1. GTDB lineage: Bacteria > Gemmatimonadota > Gemmatimonadetes > JACCXV01 > JAHWKZ01 > DASRVA01. The sequence goes on along the minus strand of JBOHRW010000136.1, from coordinate 601 downwards.
CCACGGTCGATCCGACGAACCGGATCCCGAGCCCGAACAGCGCGCGCTCGAAGCCGCGCCCCTTCGACGCCTCGAGCGAGGCGAGCAGGTTGGACGCCGAGAGGTCCCCCATCCGCTCGAGGCCGGCCAGGGTCGGGTGGTCCAGCTCGTAGAGATCGGCCAGATCGCGGACCAGCCCGCGCTCGACGATCTGGCGCACCAGCGCGTCGCCCAGGCCGTCCACGTCCATGGCGCCCCGGCTCCCCCAGTGAAGGATCCGCTCCCTGAGCTGAGCCGGGCAGGAAGGGTTGGGGCAGCGGTGGTCGACCTCGCCCTCCACGCGGACCACCTTCGTCCCGCACTCCGGGCACTTGTCGGGCCACTTGAAGCGCGGCGCCCCGCGAGGCCGCTTCTCCTTGACGACCCGGACGACCTGCGGGATCACGTCGCCGCCCCGCGCCACGACCACGGTGTCCCCTTTCCGGACATCCTTCCGGGCCAGCTCGTCGGCGCTGTGGAGACCCGCCATCTGGACCGTCGTCCCCCCCACCTCGACCGGCTCCAGGACCGCGGTCGGCGTGAGCTTTCCGGTCCGGCCGACCGTGATCAAGAGGCCCTTCAC
>JBOHRW010000135.1:0-18674 GCA_050732935.1 Gemmatimonadota bacterium | reverse complement strand
TGGCAGCGATCCGGGCCGCCCAGCTCGGGATGAAGGTGGCGTGCATCGAGCGCGAGTATCTGGGCGGCACCTGCCTGAACGTCGGCTGCATCCCCTCCAAGGCGCTCCTGGACGCGAGCGAGCACGTGGCGTGGATCCGCGAGAGCGCAGGGAAGATCGGGATCAAGGTCGGCGAGGTGTCGGTCGACTGGCCGACCATGCAGCAGCACCGCCAGAAGGTCGTCGACGCGAGCACGAAGGGGGTCGCCTACCTCTTCAAGAAGCACGAGATCGAGCACGTCGAAGGGGAGGGTGGCTTCGTCGAGCCCGGTCTGATCGAGGTCACGGCCAGGGACCACGCCCGGCGCGTCAAGGCGAGCGCGGTCATCATCGCGACCGGCTCGGCTCCGGTCGCCTTGCCCGGCACGCCGTTCGACGGCGATCGCGTGATCTCCTCGACCGAAGGGCTCTCCCTGGGCGACATCCCGGAGTCGGTCCTGGTCGTCGGGGGCGGCTACATCGGACTCGAGATGGGCTCGGTCTACGCCCGGGTCGGGACGAAGGTCACCGTGGTCGAGATGCTGGACACGATCCTCCCCGGGATGGATGCCGATCTGGCCAAGGAGGGGATCAAGGTCTTCCGGAAGCAGGGCCTCGACATCCGGACCGGCACCAAGGTCACGCAGGCCAAGGTCGGCAAGAACGGCGTCGAGGTGAAGCTGGCCGGCGCCCAGGGCGAGGAATCCCTCTCGGCCAGCCGGATGCTGGTCGCGATCGGCCGGAAGCCGGTCACCAACGGGCTCAACCTCGAGCGGATCGGGGTGAGGACGGACGACAAGGGCTTCATCCAGGTGAGCGAGCGCTTCGAGACCGGGGTCACCAACGTCTACGCGGTCGGCGACGTGATCGGCGGTAAGATGCTCGCCCACAAGGGGTCGGAGGAGGGCATCGTCGTGGCCGAGCGAATCGCCGGCCGGGACAGCGAGATGGACTACTTCCCGATCCCGGGGGTCGTCTACACCCACCCCGAGATCGCCACCGTCGGGCTCACCGAGCAGGAAGCCGTCGACCAGGGGCACGAGCTCAAGATCGGCCGCTTCCCGTTCAGCGCCAACGGCCGCGCCCGCTGCATGAACGAGACGACCGGCTTCGTGAAGATGGTGGCCGACGCCCAGACCGACCGCATGCTGGGCTGCCACATCCTGGGGCCGCGCGCCGGGGACCTCATCGCCGAGCTGGTGGCCGCGGCCGCCTTCCGCGCGAGTGCCGAGGACATCGCGCTCACCGTCCACGCCCACCCGACCCTCGCCGAGGCCGTCAAGGAGGCGGCGCTCGCCGTCCACGGCGAGGTCCTCCACATCTGAGGATCTTCCTCGCCGGCGCCACGGGCGTCGTTGGACGGCGTCTCGTCCCCCTGCTGGTCCAGGCCGGCCACGACGTGGTGGGCCTGATGCGCTCGCCCGAGAAGGCGGAGTCCGTCCGCGCGATGGGCGCCAAGCCCGCGATCGCCGACGCGCTCGACCCGGACGCCGTGATGACGGCCGTCACCGAAGCCCGCCCCGAGGTTGTGATCCACCAGCTCACCGCGATCCCCGACCGGATGGACCTGCGCCGGTTCGACCGCGACTTCGCGCTGACCGACCGCCTGCGAACCGAAGGCACGCGCCATCTCCTGGCCGCGGCAACGAAGGCCGGCGCGCGCCGTTTCGTGGCGCAGGGTTTCGCCGGCTGGGGTTACGCGCGCGAGGGGAGCGCGATCAAGACCGAGGAGGATCCCTTGGATCCCGATCCCCCGGCGGTCTTCCGGAGGACGCTGGACGCTCTGCGCGAGCTCGAAGCCACCGTGCTTGGCGCCCGGGGACCGGAGGGGGTCGTCCTACGCTACGGCTGGTTCTACGGCCCGGGGACGTCGATCGGGGAGGGCGGCTCGGTCGTGGAGGCGGTTCGCCGCCGGCGCATGCCGATCGTGGGGGAGGGAACGGGCGTCTGGTCGTTTGCCCACGTCGACGACGTAGCGGCCGCGACGCTGGCGGCGGTCGAACGGGGCGCGCCTGGGGTCTACAACGTCGCCGACGACGATCCAGCTCCGGTCGCCGAATGGCTGCCGGCGCTGGCGGAGGTGGTCGGCGCCAAGCCCCCGCGGCGGGTTCCCGCGTGGCTGGCCCGGTTCCTGGTCGGTGCCGCCGGGGTGGCCGTCATGACCGAGAACCGCGGGATCTCGAGCGCGAAGGCCAAGCGCGAGCTCGGCTGGGAGCCACGCTGGCCGACCTGGCGGGAGGGATTCCGGAAGGGGGTGGGTCGCTAGGTCGCAGTCCGGTCCGAGCCGTGTTCCATTCGAATTACAGAGCGACTACCAGGAAGAGTGCCTGCGCCTCGCCCGCGCCGCCCCCGACCGCCCCAGCACCCCGCCACCACCTCATCCCGTCGGCGGCTTGACCTCCGGCGGACCGCCCTCGTCCGAGAACACCCGCTCGTTCATCTCGCGGATGATGCCTGTGAGGTGCTTGAAGAGGCCCTCGACCAGGCTGTAGTTGTCAGCCAGGATCTGGGCCATGTCGGCGCGGTGGATGGCGAGGGTCCTCGTCGTCTCGATGGCCACCATGTCGGTCGAGCGGGTCCCACCGTCGAGAACGGAGAAGGTCCCAATCGCCTCGCCGGGGCCTGCGATCGTCACTTCCTGCCCCGCCTTCTCCGCGCGCAGTGTCCCGGCGAGGACGACGTAGAGGTAGTCCCCCTCTTCGCCCTCGTAGAACAGGAACTCGCCGGCGTCGAACGTGCGCTCCTCGGCCACCGCGGCGAGCTGGAGCAGATCGTCCGCGCCGAGCTGGCTCAGCAAACCCGTGCGGCGCAGCGCCGCCGCCTTCTCGACCGAGCTCATCGCCATGGCTCCCTCTTCCTCTCTTTCCTTCTCGTAGCGCCGGGCCAATCGCCGGACGATGGGGTCGCCGGAGGCGGCCAGACGCTCGAGCTCGGGTCCCAGCCGCTCCGGGTAGGCGCGGGCCGCCACCGGAACGGCATAGGCCGTTAGCCAGGACTCCGCCTCCTCCAGCACGGCCTCCAGGTCCTCGGCCGGCTCGCGGTCCTCGAGCGGGTACCAGCGCCGACCGAGCTCGACGCGCTGGTCGGTGCTCCAGTCCGGATCGATGAGCGGGATCAGACGTCGCGCGTCCGCTCGATCCAGCACCGTCTCCAGGAGCTCCAGCGCATGGGCCCCGTACATCGATGCCCCGCTCGTCAGCCCCGCATACGCGAAGTAAATCGTCTTCTGGCTGTAGAGCAAGGCCTGGAGGCGGAAGGCCCGCTCGATCGTGCGCTCGGCCTGGAAGCCCAGCGCCCAGGCATATGCCCCCATCATCCCCGCATCCTCCCCCTCCAGGTCGCGGGCGATCGCCCGTAGAGCGACGAGCTGCCGCTCGATGTCGTACGATTCCTCCAGCTCTGCATCCAGCTCCTCGCGCACGGCCTCGACGGGGACCGTCCAGCGCGGGTACCGACGGCGAAGCTTCCCCAGTGCCTTGAGCGCGTACAGGCGATGGCTCTCGCGGGACAGCGAGGGCAGCCCCTCGGCCAGCGCTCTCAGGGAGGCCGGGCTGGGGATCTGGACGAACACGCTCGGCAGCCAGCGCCGCACACCCTCGGAGAGCTCGGGATCGCGGAGCGCCGCGGACAGGTAGGGGATCCCCGGCTCGCCGTAGGCCGACAGGGCGCGCACGGCGAGCGGACGCGTCGAGATCGCGCCGAGATGGGGAAGGAGCGCGCCGATCAGGTCCGGTCTCGGCACCTGGCCCGCGCTCACGATCGCCGCTCGCACGACCTCCGGGCTGGAGTCGCTGAGCAGGGTCCCCAGGTGCTTCTGGAGGGAATGGAGCCCGCCGAGATGGCCGAGCGCGCGCGCGCAGGCGGCCCGGGTGGGAGCCCCCTCGTCGCCCACACGGCGGACGAGACGCGAGAGCGCCTCGGTAGCCTTCTCCTCGCCTTCCTCACCCCCGTAACGGACCAGGCAGACGATCGCGGCCTCGACCCGGTTGGGCTCCTCGGAATCGAGCCATGTCTCCATCTGCGGGAGGTATTCCTCTGGATCGCTTGTGCAGAGCACGCGGTAGGCGCGCGCCTGGACGCGCTGATCGGTGTCGGCGGCGAGCCGGCGTACGGACTCGACGGGCACTCCTTCCTCGATCGTGGCCAGGGCGCCGAGGGCGCGGGAGCGGACGCGGGGATCAGGGTGATCCAGCAGCCGCAGGAGGTCGTCCTGGAGGACGCGCGCCGGCACCTCACGGAAGAGATCGAGCGTGTACTGGATCCGCTCGGCGTCCCCGCCGGGACCGAGCTCCTCCCGAAGGGCACGGATCGTCTCGCTATCCAGGCTCTCCTCGACCGCCTCCTCCAGATCGACGTCCCGAACGGCCAATAGACGCTCGAGGATCTGCCGATAGCTCCGGCGGACGCCCCAGACGGCGCCGATCCACACCGCGATGAGGACCAGCGTAACGATCTTGAGCCCGGGACCGCGCAGGGCCATGAATCCGCTTCCGGCCAGGATCAGGAGCCCGGCCAGGCCGTCCGCCCCGCGCTGGACGACGATGTCGATGAACGGCTTGACGCGACGCTTGAGAACGGTCGGCACGGGGAGGTACAGGAGTTCCCGGGCCGACTGGTCGAGCGAGTTCCTGAACGTGGACTCCGGCGCCCTGGCCAGGGTTGCGGTGAGAAGCCCGGGCGCGGCCAGGAGCCCTCCCACGCCGAGCCCCACCGCGACCGGCAGCACGACCAGCGAGCCCGCCAGTCCGAGGAAGCGCAGGGCGAAGCTGGCGAAGAAGAGCTGGATCACCAGGGCCACCCCGTTGAACACGGCGAAGACCCGGCCGAAGTAGCGGGTCTGCGCGTCCTGCCCGGGGATGGCCGCCTCGACCGCTGCATTGAACATCCAATCGACGAAGGTGACGGTAAGCGTCCCCAGGAAGAGCACCACCGCGATCCGCCTCATGTGCCGAACGCGCTGGAGGATCCGCAGCCCGCCCGTGATCCCCTGGTCCTCATCCGGCTCGCGCTGCGGTCTGGAGGTGCGGAACCGGCCGATCCGAAAGACGCGCTCGGCGAGGCCGGCGCAGACGACGAGCAGGACGGTCCCGAGAAGAAGCAGGTTCTCCGAGCCCAGCGGCCGGGCCAGGAAGCCGGCGCCGGCGCTGCCGGCTACGCCGCCCGCGAGACCGCCCGCGCCGACGAATCCGAGGAGGCGCTTCCCCTGCCGTGGGTCGAACAGGTCGTTCACGACCAGGAAGAACTGGCTCACCAGGAAGAGCGAGAACACGTTCACCCAGACGTAGAACGCCCCCGCCGACCAGGCGGTCGGTTGCTTCAGGGCCAGCCAGAACAGGACCAGCGACCCCGCGACCACTGCCAGCGAGCCTTGGATCTGGCGGTGGCGGTCGAGCGGGGCGATCCAGCGCCCGTAGGCCAGCATGATGACCGCCGAAACGATCGCCGCCGCGATGTACGCCCACGGCAGGTTCACGGCCCCCGCCGTGCTCAGAAAAAAGGCGTTCCGGGCCGGCTTGATGAGATGCTGGAGGGAGGTGAGCAGAAAGAAGTAGCCGAACAGGGTCCACGCGATCGGCCACTCGGTGGAACGGATGTCGAGCAGGCTCCGCCTCGGCCGAGCACCGGCCGGTCGGCCCCCGTTACCCGAGCGTCGGGGGGACGCTGTCAGTCGTCGTCCAGCCGCTGGCGTCCGGCGTAGCCGGTCTCGACGGGGTGCCAGAAGCGGACCCCTTCCTCACCGTATTGCCAGCACAGATACGCGAGCTGTCCGGCGTGCAGCGTCGGGAAATCTACGAGGCCGAGCTCGATCCCCTTGAACTCCACGCCCAGGCGCTCCAGCTCGCGGGCCCCTTCGACGAGCCGGTCCGTCAGCGCGTCGATCTCCCGGCGGATCCCGGCGGTCTCGTCGGGCCCGGGGGCGTCTTTGCCGGGAGCGATCCGCTCGAGCAGCGACTGGCGCTCGGCGTGATCCTCCATCATGCCGCGCACGATGGACCTGACCAGCGGCAGCATCTGCTCGGCCTCCTCGCGCGAGAACAGGCGAATGTCCTGTTCAAGGATGTGCGGCATGCGGACTCCGGGACGGCGCGAAGGGGTCGAAGAAAGGGCTCGTCAGCCCGCCGATCAGAGGCGCTCGATCTCCTGTCGGGCGCCCAGGATCTCGACGCAGTCGAGGTAGAGCCGGCGCTCCTCGGTCTCGGAAAGGAGCCCGTGCTTGTAGCGATCGTACTGGTCCGGAAAATGCTCTCGCATGACCGCGAAGACGCGGATGTCGTCGCGTCCACCGTGGTCGATCGTGATCTCGATCTTGGGGATCAGACGGGCGACCTGACGTGCCAGCCAGAAGAAGAGCACGACGAGAACGATCAGCTCGAACATCGAAGGAATAGTACGCCCCGGGGTGGCAAATGACAACGCGACCGGGAGGAGCGTTTCGCCGTTCGGCATGGTGCCCAAGGAGGGAGTCGAACCCCCACGGGCGTGAGCCCACACGACCCTGAATCGTGCGCGTCTACCAGTTCCGCCACTTGGGCAGCATGCCGGGATCGGCAGCTGGAAATATCGCCGCGGGGATGGAGTTGTCAATTCGAGGGGCCTGTCGCGGGGCGAACCCACCTGATCCATTCCGTCAACGGCGGAAGCCTTGACAAGACCACGATTCGGTTTGTAGATAGCCGTTCGACGCGTTTCCCCCGTTGCTCTGAACGATCAGGCCCCTATGGAGCTCGGGAGAACTGCGTCCTCCCTCCCCTCCAGACCCGAGTTCGCGCTGATGGTGCCGCTTCCACGAGAAGGTCCCAACGCGCTCGAGGTCGTGGCGACCGACCAGGCCGAAAGAATCATATGCCTGACGCCAAGCTTGAGGCGAAGATTGCAAGAATACTGAAGATGGTCGAAGGACTCGCTGTAGGCAGGGTCCTTCAGCGACTGGTGCATCGGCCACTATGGTGGGGGCTTACGCGGTATGGAGACTCATATGACATTCGAGGTGTACCGTTCTTTATGTATCGTCGATCAGTGGAAAAGGATCCGGATGCTTATGTCACGGCTCTAGACGAGGCGATGGGCTATGTAGAGAAGGTGGGATTGGATTTTGCCTCACGTGTCCGACAAGAGCTGAGATTCGTTGCTGCAACATTAAGTCCGAGAGAGGCTATTTCAACAGTTGTAAAGGGTTACTTTACATCTTTTAAGAAGAATGAACTTGATAATTCTTTTTATCTTGCCACGAAACTTATATGGGTGGCATCCTTTCTGGAATCATTTCGTCAAGCGAAGGAGAAAGGGATTCCTTTTCAGGAGGATAGGGCAAGAGCAGTGGCATTCGCAAGACAGAAGGCCTTTATTCGGGCTACACCACACCCCCAGGAATGGCTCGAGTGGACAGAAAAGGAGGAAGGGCGCGGCGGCATTGATGATATCATGTACTAGAGATTTACGAGAGTCGCGGAGCGGGACTGAAAGAGGGGTATGTATACGTGTCCCACGGGACCGGGCAAGGGACGTTGCTTGGGATGCTTATTGTGCTGAATCAGACCAAGCACGCAGGGTCCGGACGGTGTGACGATGAGGATCCGAGTTCCACAAGGAGGTTCCGGTTTTACTCTATTGGAGATCCTAGTTGTTCTGGTGGTGATCGGAGTCTTAGCGACACTGGTGGCTCCGAACGTTTTCCGCCACGTGGGGACAGCCAAGGAAGCAACAGCTCAAGTCCGAGGACATCCGCGCCTGTCTCGCGCTCGCTGCGGAGCGAGAACGCCGGCTGGCGAGCGCTCCTACTGCCTGACCGGTTCTTCCGGCCTGAACTGATCAGCCGGACACAACCCACACCGCTTGCCCGCCGGCCCGTCCTCCCCTATGCTTCTTTCACCCATCCGTTCACCATCGCCCGTCGCAAACCCGTTCGCCATGGCCGAGAAGACCGCCCTTGTCGCCCAGAACCGCAAGGCCCGCCACGACTACGAGATCCTCGAGACGTTCGAGGCCGGTCTCGTGCTCGAGGGGCCGGAGGTGAAGTCCGTGCGCGAGGGGAACGTGAATCTGCAGGACGGGTACGCGACGATCGAGGGGGGCGAGGCCTGGCTGAACGGCGTCCACATCAGCCCGTACGACCCCGCCGACCGCTGGAACGCCGATCCCCGACGCCGGCGGAAGCTGCTCCTGAACCGGAGCGAGCTCCACGCCTTGGCCGGACGAACGGAACAGAAAGGGCTCACCATCGTGCCGCTTGACGTCCACTTCCGCGGCGGCTGGGCCAAGGTCACGCTCGGCCTGGCGCGCGGAAAGAGACAATACGACAAGCGCGAGGCGATCCGCCGCAGGGAGCTCGACCGCGAGGCGGAACGCGAGCTGGGGCGCCGCCGATGAGGTGGCATGGACGCGTGCCCGCGGCGCGACCGGGGGCGGTCGCGGCCGGGCTCCTGGCCACCGCCGCCATCCTGCTCCTCGGCGCCGGGCCCGCCGCCGCTCAGACGGTCGAGTTCGCCGTCGACGGCATCGTCCGGGAGGTGCCGGTCATCGAGCGGCAGGGGGAGCGCTTCGTGGCGCTCGCCACCATCGCCCGGCTCCTGGGCGGGCAAGTCGAGACCGTGGATTCCGAGCGCGTGGCGCTGGTCGTAGACGACCGTCGGCTCGTCGTCCAGCGCCGCGTCCCGTACGTCCAGGTGGACGACCGCTGGTACCAGCTCGTCCACCCGGCCCAGAAGGATGAATCCGGCTTCTATCTGCCGGTCACGACGCTGGACAACCTGCTGCCGCTTCTCTGGCCCGGGCGGTTCCCGCCCCCGGTCTCGACCTCGGCCCGGCCGCTGCCGGTGGGCGGCGACCCCGCATACGAGCCGGTAGTGGAGGCCGCGCCCGAACGATCCGGTGATCTCGAGCGGGTCGACGTGCGCGTCGATCCCGAGCGGACCCGTCTCGGCTTCCGCCTCGCCGCGGCTCCCGATCTGACCGTCGACGACGGGCTGCCGGGGGCGCTCTTGATCCATGTCGCCTCGACCGAGATTCCGCCGGCGGTGGCGCGGGGGCTCCGCGGCGTCGGGCTGGTGGACAGCGTCGCCGTCGTCTCCGAGGTAGGAGGCTCGGCGGTCACCCTGTGGCTCGACCCGCGGGCTTCGGTGTACGCCGTGGCGCCGCTCCGCAAGCCGACCGGGTTCGAGGTCGTCCTTCGCGCCGGCGGCCAGGAGGAGGCGGCCTTCCGGTTGGCCTCGGACGTCCGGGTGACACCACCCGACAACGAGCCCGTGCCGCCGATCGCGGCGCACGGCGAGATGGTCGCCCAGACCGACCGGCCGGAGCCGATCCCGTCGGAGGTCCCGGATCGCGTCACCGACCCGGTCGTCCGAACCGCCGCCACCGGAGAGCCGGTCAGCACGCCCGCGGCCGCACCCCCGGGCCCGCGCGCACGCGATGCCTGGAGGATCGTGGTGGACGCCGGGCACGGCGGCCGCGACCCGGGCTCCATCGGCAAGGGCGGCACGCGCGAGAAGGAGGTCACGCTGAGGGTCGCCCGGGCGCTGGCCGAGCGTCTCGAGGAGGATGACGTCGAGGTGGTCCTGACGCGCGGCGGCGATGAGTTCATCGCCTTGGGCGAGCGAACCCGGATCGCGAACCGCGAGGAGGCGGATCTCTTTGTCTCGATCCACGCCAACTCCTCGGAAAACCGCTCGGCGGAGGGGTTCGAGACGTACTTCCTGTCGGCCGCCAAGAGCGAGGATGCCCGCCGGGTGGCGAAGATGGAGAACTCGGCGATCCTCTACGAGAGTCCCGAGATCGACCCGGCGTCGCTGGACGAGTTAAACTTCATCCTGTGGGACCTGGCGCAGAACGAGTATCTGCGCGAGTCCAGCGCGCTGGCCGAGACGATCCAGGAGGAGCTCGAGGACCGGCTGTCCCTCGAGAGCCGGGGGGTGAAGCAGGCCGGGTTCTTCGTCCTCAACGGCGCGTACATGCCGGCCGTTTTATTCGAAATGGCCTTCATCAGCAATCCCCGGGAGGAGAACCTGCTCAATGACCCCGCGTTCCGCAGCCGAATGGTCGACGGACTGGCCGAGAGCCTGCTCGGCTACCTCGACGGCTACGGACGCCGGCTCGTGGCGCGCTAGAAGGCCCCTCAGCCGGGTGCTGGCGGCCCTTCCGCTGGCGGCGGCGATCGTCTGGGGCGGCGGCTGCGGATACGTCAACACGTTCTACAACGCCGAGCGGGCCTTCGAAGAGGGCGTGCGGCTGAGCGCCGCCTCGCGTGACTCGCTGCCCGCCGCCGCCCGGGGGTCCTTCGAGCGCGCCGCCGAGAAGAGCGGGATCGTACTCGCGCGCTACGCCGGCTCCCGCTACGCCGACGACGCCCTGCTGCTGCTCGGAAAGTCGCTCGCCCGACTCGGTCGGCACGACGACGCCGCAGCGGCGTTCCGCCGCTTTCTCGACCGCTTTCCCGAGGCCGACGGCGTGGCCGAAGCGCGGCTCGAACTGGCGCGAAGCGAGCGCCTTCGTGGCGATCGTCAGGCCGCCCGCCTGGCCCTGACGCCCCTCCTCCAGTCCGAAGAGGGGGGTGGCGGGCTCGCGGCGGAGGTTCTCTACGAGCGGGCGATGCTGGACCTGGCCACCGGCCAGCACGCGCCGGCGGTCGAGGGGTTCCGGGAGATCCTCGAGCGTCACCCCGAATTCGCGGGGGAGCACCGCGTGGCGCTCGAGTTCGCCGAAGCGGAGCTGGCGGCCGAGGATTACGCCGCGGCGCTCGACGCCTACGCCGCCTACAGGGAGAGCTCCCCGGACGCGGGCGCGCGGCAGGAGGTGGCGTTGAGGGTGGCGCGGGCCCTGGTTCTCGCCGAGCGGCCGACGGAGGCCCTGACGACCTACGACGCGATCCTCTCCGACCGGCTGGCCGACACGCTCGCCGCCCGGGTGCACGAGGAGCGGGCCGAGATCCTGGCCGCCGAGGGCCGGACGGCCGAGGCCGAGGAAGCCTACCGCCGCGTGGCCGAGCTGGCGCCCGGGACGCCGCTGGCCGCGATGGCTACCCTGAAGCTTGGACGCATCGTGTGGCGGGAGGGTGGACGGCGGGAGGAGGCCCTGGAGATCCTGCTGGACGCGTTCCTGCATGCTCCCACCACCGCCTTCGCCGATTCCGCCCGGGCCGAAGCGCGTGAACTGGCGCAGGTGATTCACTTCGAGCAGCTCGCCGCCGGCGATCACGTCGTAGCGGAGATCGACGACCCCGACCTGGCCCGCTCGACGGCGCTCTATCGCCTGGCTGAGGAGGTGCTGGACTCCGAGTCGGATCCCGCCACCGCGGCGGACCTCTTCCGCCGCCTGGTCGAGCGCTATCCCGAGTCGCCCTGGCGACCGCGGGCGCTCCTGGCGGTGGGGATGCTGGAGCGTGCGACCGGGAACGTGGGCGAGGGGGAGACGGCGCTGCGGTCGGTGATCGAGCTCTATCCCGACACGCCGGAGTCGGATTCCGCGCGGCGGCTCCTGGGCGACTCCCTCCCCACGCGGCCGGCCGACTTCTACACGCCGTCGCCGGTCCTGGTATCGCTGGCGGCCGCCCTGCCGGAGGCCGAGGATCCCATGGTCCGGATCACGGATCAGCTCGACCGTTACGCCGCCGCCCGCGAAGAGCGGGAGCGGGAGGACCTCCGCTCGGCGGCCGGGCGCGATCGCGAGGGCGGCCAGCTGCGCCCGCCCTCGGAGCGCGAGCCCGGTCGTCCGGGCTCGGCGACGGAGCCGGGCGGCGAAGGCCCGCCCGGCCGGGTCCCCCTCGAGGCCGAACCGTAGTGCCGTCCACGGCCCACCGGGCCGTGCCCGTGGAGGGGACGGCGCGATCGGTGTGGACCCTGCCGCTGGCCGGCGTTCGGGAGGTCTCCGCCGAGACCGTCTGGCTACGTTTCCCCGCGCCGGCCGATGTCGATTGCGACGCGGGACAGTTCTTCATGATCGCCCCGGCCGTTCCATCGGGGACGGTGTTCCTGGGCCGGCCCTTTTCGATCGGCGACGTGCGGGAGGGCGAGTGGCGCTTTCTCCTGCGCGTCCTTGGACGCGGCACCGCCTGGCTGCGCGGTCTTGCTCCGGGGACGCCGCTCCGGCTGGTCGGCCCGCTGGGTCGGCCGTTCCGGATATCCGGGCGGAAGATCCATCGCATGGTGGCCGGCGGGATCGGCATCGCCCCCTTCTTCTATCTCGCGCGACGCCTGCGCGAAGCGCGCCCCGGCGACCGGATCGAGCTCTGGTATGGTGAGCGGGGGGCGGCGGCGCACGCCGAGCTGGACGACGAGGAGGCCTCCCTCTTCGACCTCGTCTCGCGCTGGACCGACGACGGCTCGAGGGGAGAGAAGGGGACGGTGGTGGGGGCGGTTTCCGGGATCGCCGCCGAGGCCGACTGCGCGTGGCACGCGTGCGGGCCGCATCCCATGCTGCGCGCGCTGGCGGCGCTCTTCCTGGAGCACGGCGTAACCGGCGCCCAGTTCTCGCTCGAGGAACGAATGGGCTGCGGCTTCGGGGTCTGCCAGGCCTGCATCGTCCCCGCGCGGCGCCGGCCCCCCGCGTATCGGCTGCTGTGCCTGGACGGCCCGGTGATGGATCCGCGCGAGGTGGCCTGGTGAGCGCCCCGGGCGGCGACATCCTCGCGACCCGCTGCGGTTCGCTCGAGCTCGCCAACCCGGTCCTCGCCGCCAGCGGGACGTTCGGCTACGGGGACGCCTTCACCGATTTCTTCCCGCTCGACGCCCTCGGCGGCTTCGTCACCAAGACGCTCTTCCTCGCGCCGCGCGACGGGAATCCAGCTCCGCGCATCGCGGAGACATCAAGCGGAATGCTGAACTCGATCGGGCTCGCCAACATCGGATGGGACGCGTTCGTCGAGCGCAAGGCGCCGCTGGTGAAGGCGTCCCGGGGGAGGGCGCGAATGATCGTCAACATCGCCGGCAACGCCCCCGACGAGTACGCCGCCCTGGCGGCCAAGGTCGAGCGCGACCGGGACGCCGTCGGCTGCGACGCGATCGAGGTCAACGTCTCGTGTCCGAACGTCGAGGAAGGCGGGACCAACATCGGCTGCCATCCGGATCAATTCCGCCGCACCGTGCGCGGGGTACGGGCCGGGACGTCGCTCCCGGTCTACGTCAAGCTCAGCCCCAACGTCACCGACGTCGTGCCGTTCGCGGAAGCCGCCGCGGAGGAGGGCGCCGACGGGGTGTCGCTCATCAACACCCTGTACGGCATGCGGATCGATCTCGAGCGGCGGCGTCCCGTCCTGGGAACGCGATCAGGTGGCCTCTCGGGGCCGGCCATCCTGCCGGTTGGGATCCACTGGACCTACCAGGTCCGGGCCCGGCTTCCGGAGCTGCCGATCATGGGGATCGGGGGGGTCGCCTCGTGGCGCGACGCCCTCGAATATCTGCTGGCCGGCGCCCAGGCCGTGCAGGTGGGCACGGCGGCGTTCGTGAACCCGCGCGCGTGCATCGAGATCGTGGCCGGCCTGGAGAGATACTGCGTTCGTCACGCGACCACGATCGAGGCTCTCGTGGGCGCGGCCCACCGCGAAGGCGAGCCCGCCGAGGTGCCGGTTTGGACGGGGTGACGGATTCGCCCCTGATCGTCGCGCTCGACCACCCAGCGCCGGACGAGGCCCGGCGCTGTGTGGAGGCGCTGGTCGACGACATCCGACGCTACAAGGTGGGAAGCGCGCTCTTCACGCGGGCCGGTCCGTCTTTCGTCCGCGAGCTGTCCGCCGACGGCCTGGGCGTGTTCCTGGACCTGAAGTTCCACGACACGCCGGCGACCGTGGCCGGCGCGGTGACGGCCGCCGTCGATCTCGGCGTCGAGCTCCTCACCGTGCACGCGGCGGGCGGCGGGCCGATGATCGCGGCGGCCCGCGAGGCGATCGACCGGGCCGATGCCGGCACGCGGCTCCTGGCCGTGACCGTGCTGACCAGCCTGGGCCCGGCGGAGTTCGAGCGGGTGGCCGGCGGCGGAGGCCGGGGGCTCGGCGAGTCCGTCTTGGCCCTCGCCCGGCTGGCGATCGAAGCCGGTGCCCACGGCTGCGTGGCCTCGGCGCGCGAAGTGGCGGAGCTGAGGGGCACCCTGGGACCCGAGCCGCTCCTCGTCGTACCCGGGATCCGACCGGTGTGGTCGGCGGCCGACCACGCCGGACAGGTGCGTACGGCGTCACCCGCCGAGGCGATGCGCGCGGGCGCCACCCATATCGTCCTGGGGCGCGCGGTCACCGGCGCCGAGAATCCCCTCGCCGCGCTGCGCCGGATCCGGGAGGAGATCGCCGCGTGACCCCGGAGATCCCCAGCCGGGGGGACGGTCACGACGGTTCGACCGACTGGCTGGCCCGCCTCCGTGAGCGGGGGGCTCTCCTCGAAGGCCACTTCCGCCTCTCGAGCGGGCTCCATAGCCCGCACTACGTCCAGTGCGCCCTCTTCCTCCAGCACCCCGAGGACGCCGGCGAGGCCGCCGAGTCGCTGGTGGCCCGACTCCTCCCGTCGCTGGGGGAGCCACCGGACGCCGTCGTGTCGCCGGCGATCGGCGGGCTGGTCCTGGGCCACGAGCTGGGTCGAGCGTTCGGCTGCCGTGCCATCTGGGCCGAACGCGGGGAAGATGGAGCGCTGGGTTTCCGGCGTGGCTTCCGACTCGCCCCCGGGGAGCGCGTCGTCCTAGCCGAGGACGTCGTCACCACGGCCGGGTCGCTGCGCGAGCTGATCCGTCTCGCAGCGGTCGCGGGAGCGCACGTGGTCGGCGTGGCCTGCCTCGTAGACCGCTCCGGCGGCCGCGCGTCCTGGGACGTACCGTACGCGTCCCTGGTCCGTCTCGACGGTGTCCAGGTTCCGCCAGCGGAATGCGCCCCCTGCGCAGAAGGGGTGCCCGTCCAGAAGCCGGGCAGTCGGCCGGAGGCCTGACCGGGGGCGCGGCAGGCGTCGGGATCTGCTTGGCAGCGCCGGCGGGAACAAAGACCGCCGGCGGACGTACCAAGCCTGATGCAGCGAACGACCCTCTTCACGGTGCTCCTCGTCGGCCTCGTCCTGACGCTGTGGAGTGCGACGTCGGCGCCGGCCCAGGAGCTGGATCAGCGCCGGGTCGGGGCTTCCCTGGCCCCCCGTCAGGAGGCGGCGCCGCCCAGCCTTCAGGAGATCTATCGCCAGCTCGCCTCGGCCTGGGAGTCGGGCGATGCCCGAGGCATCGCCGAGCTCGCCCGAGGTGGCCGCGTCTACGTGGTCATCCAGCGCGAACGGATCAACCAGCGGCTCGCCGAACCTCAGCTCCAGTTCCTGCTGGACGAG
Source organism: Gemmatimonadota bacterium (assembly GCA_050732935.1). Classification (GTDB taxonomy): domain Bacteria; phylum Gemmatimonadota; class Gemmatimonadetes; order JACCXV01; family JAHWKZ01; genus DASRVA01. Next base: position 3,381 of record JBOHRW010000135.1, on the reverse strand, counting down.
CTCTTCGACGCCACGGAGGAGATCAGCTTCCGATTCCCCGACTACTCGTCCTACGATCCGCGAGCCGAGGCAGGCTACGCCGTGGGCGAGCGGGTGTACCGGGAGGACTCTACCGCCGAACCCGTGGTGGAGAGGGTCTTCGTGGGAGCGCGCAGCGAGCGCGGCCGCTGGGTGCTGACCGAGCTCCGGCTCACGACGGAGTAGCGCCGGGCGCGGCTGGTGCGCCTCCACGGTTCCACGTAATTTCAAAGTTTCCCAATAGTTCCAGCCTCCCGGAGGGCGATGGAGTCGCTCGCGACCCTCATTCCGTTCGAGATCCAGCTCGACTGGGCGCAGATCGTGAATTCGGCGATCCAGGTCGTCGTCATCCTCCTCGTGGGGACCGGCGCATACCTGGTCCTGCGCGTGATCCGGAACCGGATCAGCCGGATGCCGATCGAGGTCGGGCCGGGCACCAGCGAGCGGCTGCAGCGGCGGAAGACCCTGGCGTCGGTCATGACCACGGGCGGGCTCATCCTCATCCTGACCGTGACGCTCATGATGATCCTCGACACGCTCGGGCTGCCGCTCGGTCCGCTGCTGGCGACGGCCGGCGTCGCGTCGCTGGCGATCGGCTTCGGCGCCCAGACGCTCGTCAAGGATGTGATCAGCGGATTCTTCATCCTGCTCGAGGACCAGTATGCGATCGGCGATGTCATCGAGACGGCCGGAGTGGACGGTGTCGTCGAAGAGGTCAACCTGCGGACGACCGTCCTGCGGGATCTGCACGGGAGCGTCCACGTCGTCCCGAACGGGGAGATCCGGGTCCTGTCCAACAAGACGAAGGGCTGGTCCCGCGCCGTGCTCGAGATCGGCGTGGGCTACGGCGAGGATCCGGATCGCGTGATCGCCGTCCTCGAGGCGATCGCCGACGAGATCTACGAGGATCCGGTCTTCGGGACCCTCCTCATGGAGCCGCCGACCGTTCCCGGAGTGGAGGCCTTCGGCGACTCGGCCGTCACCATCCGCATGATGGCCAAGACGCTGCCGCTCAAGCAGTGGGATGTGGCCCGGGAGCTTCGCCGCCGCATCAAGCACCGTTTCGACGCCGAAGGCATCGAGATTCCGTTCCCGCAGCGCACCGTCTGGCATCGGGCCCCCGACGGACAGCCCGTGGAGCCGGCCTCGGTGGGCGCCGGCCAGCGGTCGTGAGCGGGCTGGCCTTCTACGACACCCTGCGCCGAGAGATCGTCCCGTTCGAGCCGCTCGAGGAGGGCCGCGTCAGCATGTACACCTGCGGCCCGACGGTCCACGACTACGCCCACGTCGGGAACCTGCGGACGTTCCTGTTCGAGGATCTTCTCCGACGCGTGCTCGAGGCTCGCGGCTACGACGTCACGCAGGTCATGAACCTGACCGACGTGGACGACAAGATCATCGCCAAGGCCAGGACGCGCGGCGTTCCGATCGCCGAGCTCACCGCCGGTTTCGCCGAGGCCTTCTTCGAGGACCTGCGAACCCTGCGGGTGGAGCCGGCCGAGCACTACCCACGGGCGACCGACCACATCGACGCGATGGCGGAGCTGGTCGCGCGACTCCGGGAGCGGGGCCACACCTACACCACCGAGGACGGTTCGATCTATTTCCGGATCGCGAGCTTCCCCGGATACGGGAAGCTCTCACGCGTCGATCTCTCCGGGATGCTCGACGGCGCGCGGGTGGACTCCGACGAGTACGACAAGGAGAGCCCCAAGGACTTCGCGCTCTGGAAGTCGGCCGGACCGGGGGAGGCCGCCTGGGACACGGCTCTCGGACGCGGCCGGCCGGGATGGCACATCGAGTGCTCGGCGATGTCGATGGCCTACCTCGGGGAGACGTTCGACATCCACACCGGCGGAGTCGACAACATCTTCCCCCACCACGAGAACGAGATCGCCCAGTCGGAGGCCGCCACCGGGAAAGCCTTCGCACGCACCTGGCTCCACGCCGAGCACCTGATCGTGGAGGGCCGGAAGATGGCCAAGTCGCTGGGCAACTTCCTTACCCTGCGGGGCGTCCTCGAGCGCGGCTACCGGCCACGCGCGATCCGCTATCTGCTGCTCTCGGTCCACTATCGCTCGCAGCTCAACTTCACCTTCGCCGGACTCGAACAGGCGGTCGCGTCGCTGGAGCGCCTGGGGGACTTCGTCGCGCGGCTCGAGGCCCTCCCCTCGGACGGCGTGCCGGACCCCGGAATCGCCGACCGTACGCGGCGCGCGCGGGCCGAGTTCGACGCCGCCCTCGACGACGACCTGAACACGAGCCGGGCCCTGGGGGCGGTGTTCGAATGGATCCGGGACATCAACCGCGCCATCGACGAGAACCGCGCCAGCGCCGGCGACCGCGCCGCCCTGGGGGCGATGCTGGACGCCTTCGACCGGATCTACGACGTGCTGACTCCGGATCCTCCCGAGATCGATCTCTCCACCGAGATCGAGGCCCTGATCGCCGAGCGGGAGGCGGCGCGGAAGGAGCGGGACTGGGCTCGCGCCGACACCATCCGAGAACAGCTGGCCGCGCGCGGCGTGATCCTCGAAGACACCCCGCAGGGGGTCCGCTGGAAGCTGGCCCAGGGGACGACTGGGGACGGCTTCCGGTATTGACAACCGTTCCTGAACAAGTATATTCGCGATTCTTTTCCCTTGGCCGTATTGTGTCCAGGAAGGGCATCCGGCATACGGTCGGGGAGGCCCGCAGATCGGCGTCGCGGATGCAGGAGCGGGGATCCGGCCGCCGATGTAGCTCAAATGGTAGAGCAGCTGCCTTGTAAGCAGCAGGTTACCAGTTCGAGTCTGGTCATCGGCTCCAATCGTCCGGTTCCGGACCCGGCGGGCCGCCACGCCCGGGTACGGGATCAAGGCCGGAGGGATACCGAAGCGGTCAAACGGGGCAGACTGTAAATCTGCTGGCTCATGCCTTCGGAGGTTCGAATCCTCCTCCCTCCACCAGAGTGGTTCGATCGCAACGCGGGCGCATGGCGGGCGGGAGTAGCTCAACTGGCAGAGCACGAGCCTTCCAAGCTCGGGGTTGCGGGTTCGAGACCCGTCTCCCGCTCCAGATTCGTCCCGAGCCCAGGTAGCTCAGTTGGTAGAGCACGTCCTTGGTAAGGACGAGGTCGGCGGTTCAATCCCGCTCCTGGGCTCCACCGCACGATGTCGACAGGTACGGCGCCGCAGTATCCACATCCGGAGAGAAGAGGGCCGATGAGCAAGGCGAAGTTTGAGCGTACGAAGCCACACGTGAACGTGGGGACGATCGGTCACGTGGATCACGGCAAGACGACGTTGACGGCGGCGATCACGGAGGTCCAGTCGAAGAAGGGGTTGGCGGAGTTCATCCCGTTTGACGCGATCGACAAGGCTC
>JBOHRW010000134.1:0-11154 GCA_050732935.1 Gemmatimonadota bacterium | reverse complement strand
TCCCAACGCCGTCGTCCTCGAGGCCGGTGAGCGTCACTGGGAGATTCTTCGCCACTTGCTGGACGCCAGTCAGAGCGCGGGTCCGTTCGTAGCAGACGCCGCATTGGCGGCGCTCGCCATCGAGCATGGCGCGACCCTCCACACGACGGATCGGGATTTCTCGCGCTTCCCCGGCCTCGACTGGACGAATCCAATTGAGGGTTCCCCGATCGAAAGCGGCTGAGCCTGATTCGGCCGACGCTTCCTGAGACGTGCGACCCTGGGGCGATCCCCCCTGGAGGCGTACGCGCAGGTAACCCACCCATTAGCTCTTGGCGGGCATATCTCAGACGACCATCTTGGCGTCGCGGCGGGGATCCGGTTTCCCGGCTCGACGCGCGCAGCTCCTCAGCGTCCGAGAACGACGTCGATGCCCGCGAGAACGAGCCGGAGCTTCCGGGCGGAAAGCTTCCCTACCCGCTCGGTCAGGACATCGCGATCCAGCGTCACGATCTGCGATATGTTGGCCACCGAGTCCTTCGGCAGGCCTGTCGTGCGAGCGGTGAGGGACACATTCCCTGGGGCATCGGCCCACTTGAGATTGCTCGTCAAGGGGACGCAGACCACGGTGGCGATGCGGCTTCGATTGAACGCGTCCCCCTGGATGATGACGACGGGACGACGGAATCCCGTAGCGGAGCCAGTGGGCTCGCTGAGATGGCCCCCCGCTCAGCCCTGGCGCATCCGGTTGCGCTCGATCTCGATGCCGTGGAGGACCGTCTGGAGCTCTTCCGCGACATCCGACAGCGCGGCGAAGACACTCCCGATCTGATCGGCGAACTTCTCCAGCCCCGCCTCGGCCAGCTCGGACTGGATTCGCGAGGTCTTCTGGATCAGCCCCGCCAGGTTCGTGTGCGTGTCGGTGATCGCCGTGACCTGCTTCTCCACGACGTCGATCGGATCCGGTTGTTCCGCCATCATTCCTCCTGCCGGTTGGCGCTGATATCCCCGTTTGCCGCCTCGCCCTGAAGGGCCTCGACGACCAGGTTCGTCATGACGCGGATCCCCACCGGGATCGCCGTGTCGTCGGCGCGAAAAGTGGGCGTGTGGAGCGCCCCCGAGGTCGTCCCCGGCGCGACCACGCCGAGCCGCCAGTAGAAGCCCGGGACTTCCTGCACGTAGTGGGCGAAGTCCTCGGCGCCCATGACCGGCGCCACGTCGACCACGTTCTCCGCGCCCACCGCGCGGACCATGGCCGGCCTGAGCCGCTCGGCGAGGTCCGGATCGTTGACCAGCGGCGGGGCGTAGGGGTGGATCTCCATCTCATAGGTGGCCCCCGCGGCCGCTGTCACGCCGTCCAGGATCTCCTCGATCCGGCGCTGGATGGCCTCCCGGACCTTCTGGTCGTAGGTCCGGATCGTCCCCTCGAGCCGCACCGACTCCGGAATGATGTTGTTGCGCTCGCCGCCGCGGACGATCCCGACCGTGACCACGCCGGGCTCGGTGGGGTCGAGGTTCCGGGAGCGGATCGTCTGGAGGGCCAGGATCGCCTGAGCGGCCGTGACGATCGGATCGACGGAGAGGTGTGGCCAGGCGCCGTGAGCCTGGCGCCCCCGGATGGTAACCACGAAGTGGTCGGAGGAGGCCTGCGTCGGCCCGGCGATCCAGCCCACCTGGCCGACCACGCCGTCCAGGGCGCCCTCGGCGGTCTCGAGCAGGGGGAAGGAATGAAGACCCAGGATCGCGTCAGGGCGGGGGTCCGCCAGTACGCCCTCCTCGATCATGAGCGTGGCTCCCCCTTCCTCGCCGGGCGGTGGGCCCTCCTCGGCCGGCTGGAACAGAAACTTGACGGTGCCGGGGAGCTCCTCGCGCATCCCCGCCAGCACCGCGGCCACGCCCAGCACGACTACCGTGTGGATGTCGTGGCCGCACGCGTGGGCGACCCCGACCTCCTGGCCCAGGTACTCGGTCCGCTTGGTGGAACCGAAAGGGAGGTCCGTGTCCTCGACCACGGGGAGAGCGTCCATGTCCGCCCGGACGGCCACGACGGGACCGGGACGCCCGCCCTGCAGAAGCGCGACGACGCCCGTATGGGCGACCTCCGTCTCGACCTCGAGGCCGAGCGCCTCCAGACGCTCGGCGACCAGCCGTGCGGTCTCGACCTCACGGTTGCCGAGCTCCGGGTTGGCGTGGATCTGGTGACGAAGCTCGACGATCGCGGGCGTCACGCTCTCCACGGCGGCGTCGATCCGGGACTCGAGATCCTGGGCGAGGAAGATGCCGGACGTCGTCGGCGCGACGACGAGCGAAAGGAGGGCGGCGATGGCCGTCGGGATCGCGATGCGGACCATCGACGGCCAAGCTAGCCCCTGGACGGGTTCGGGTCTACGTGGGGAAATGCAAGAGGGGCGCCCGTCAATGACGCCCCCGATGAAACGCTAGGCCACCTCGGCCGCCGCGCCGCTTTCGACCGGCAGCCCGGCCTGGATCCAGTCCGCCTTGCCAGCCTCGTAATCCTTGACGTTGGTGTAGCCGAGTCCCTCCAGGGCCTGCGCGGTCTGGATCGAGCTCTGGCACTCCGTGTTCGCGCAGTACACGACGATCTCGGCGTCCTTTTCGGGCAGGAGCCGCGGGGCGAGCTCGCGAACCTGCTCCTTCGGGACGTTGATCGCTCCCGGCAGGTGCGCCTTCTCGTAGCTCTGCGGGGACAGGGATTCCACGATCGTCAAGTCGCGTCCGTCGTCGAGCGCCGTCTTCAGCTCGTCGCGCGTGATGGTCTCGGCCATGATGAGTCCTCCTCGGGATTCGGGATCTCGGTTCTGATGCGGTCAAATTTTGTTGCATCGTCAACAGTATACCGAAATTTATTTGTGCGTGCAACCTTGCACGTGCAACGGCCTGGCCCCTATCTTGCAAGCTCATGAACCCCATGGAATTGGACCGGGAGATCGATCGACCGAGGCTGGCAGCCTGGCGGGCTTTTCTCGTCGCCCACGCGAGGATCGTGGAGGCGATCGAGCGGGATCTGGCCGAGGCCGGGTCGCTGCCCCTTTCGTGGTACGAGGTCCTGATCGCGCTCGGCGAAGCCCCCGACCGGCGCCTCCGCATGCACGAGCTGGCCGATGCCGTCCTCCTCAGCCCGAGCGGCCTCAGCCGGCTCGTCGACCGGCTCGAGGCCCGGGGATTGCTGGAACGGCAGCCCTGCTCGGAGGACCGCCGTTGCCAGTTCGCCGTGCTCACCGAGACGGGGTTGGACGCCCTGCGGCGGGCCTGGCCGACCTACACGGCCGGGATCGCCGGGCATTTCGGCGAGCGGCTCTCGGACGCCGAGGTCGAGACACTCCGGGAGACCCTGAATCGTCTCGTCGCCGACCACTGACCCAGCCGTTATCTTGACATGAGCGCATGCCTTCGATCGACGCCATCCTGAGGGCGAACCCGGAGTTCGTCGAGTCGATGTATCGGCAGTACCTGGCCGATCCCGACTCCGTGGACCCGACCTGGGCGCTCTTCTTCGCCGGCTACCGGTACGCCGGGAACGGTCGGAGCGCGACCGGGGTCGCATCGTCGGCACAAGCCCCCAACGGTGCGCCTGCCGCCGAGCGCGCCAACGGACGGACGCGCGGAGAGCCGGTCGTCCTGACGGCCCGGGGGGCGGTCCCCGACGGGGTGGACGAGGCCGCGGTCTCTCCCGCGCTTAGGGTCTACGACATGGTGTGGACCTACCGCGCCTTTGGCCACCTGATCGCCGACCTCAATCCGCTCGACGACGACCCGCGCTCGCATCCGCTGCTCGACCTCTCCGAGTTCGGCTTCACCGAGGAGGACCTGGATTCCGTGGTTCGCTGCAACACCTACCGCGAGTTCCAGGAGGGGACGCTGGGCGAGTTCCGGGAAGCGCTGCGTGGCACCTACTCCGACACGGTCGGCGTCGAGTACATGGACGTGGCCGACAAGGCCCAGCAGGAGTGGCTCCAGGAACGGATGGAGCCGGTCCGCAACCGCCCTCGGCTGCAGCCGGAGCGCCGGCGCGAGATCCTCCGGCAGATCGTTGCCGCCGACACCTTCGAGGAGACCCTCCACCGCCGCTTCCCCGGGGCCAAACGGTTCAGCCTCGAGGGCGGGACCAGCTTGATTCCGCTCCTCGTGACGCTGGTCGAGGAGGCGGCGGCAACGGGCGTCGACGAGATCGTGATGGGGATGGCACACCGCGGGCGGTTGAACGTGCTGGCCCACGTGCTCGGGAAGCCCTACGCGCAGATCCTGGCCGAGTTCGAGGACAGACCGACGGCGATCCAGACCGCCGGACACGGCGACGTGAAGTACCATCTGGGCTATTCGCGTGACTTCCACGCCGATGCCGGCCGGATAGTCCATCTCTCGCTGGCCTTCAACCCGAGCCATCTCGAGGCGGTCGTACCGGTGGTGGAAGGGAACGTGCGGGCGAAGCAGGAGGTGTTCCACGACACCGGGCGCCGGAGGGCGATCCCGCTTCTCATCCACGGCGACGCGGCGTTCACGGGCCAGGGGGTGGTGGCGGAGACGCTGATGCTGGGCGGGCTGGAGGAGTATCGAACCGGCGGCACGATCCACGTCATCCTCAACAACCAGATCGGCTTCACGACCGATCCGGAAGAGGCCCGCTCGACTCGGTACGCCTCGGACATCGCCAAGATCGTCCACGCGCCCGTCTTCCACGTCAACGGCGACGATCCCGAAGCCGCCGCCCACGCCGCCCGGCTGGCCCTCGGCTATCGCCAGACGTTCCGTCGCGATGTGGTCATCGACCTCGTGTGCTATCGCCGGTATGGCCACAACGAGCTGGACGACCCGACGTTCACCCAGCCCCTGATGTACGAGCGAATCGAGGCCCATCCGTCCAACTCGCGGATCTACGCCGATCGCCTGATGGCGGAGGAGGTCGTGAGCGAGGAGGAAGTCGAGGCCATGAGCGACGAGGTCAGGAAGGCGCTCGACGAGGCCCACGAAGATGCCCAGGGGGCGAAGCACGACGGGTTCCAGCGGCTGGGTGGGATCTGGGAAGGGCTGCGTCCCGCCGGCGAGGACTGGGATGCCCGGACGGCTGTCTCCCGCGAGACCTTGGAAACGGTGGCGCGGGCGCTCGTCTCGACCTCGGAGGGCTTCCACTGGCACAAGCGTCTCAGAAAGCTCATGGAGCAGCGTGCGGCCATGGTCCTCGAGGACGGAGACATCGACTGGGGCTGTGGCGAGGCCCTGGCGATCGGCTCGGTCCTCCTGGAGGGGACCAAGGTCCGGCTGTCCGGGCAGGACACGGTCCGCGGGACATTCAGCCATCGCCACGCCGTCTACGTGGACCAGGAGACCGGCGAGCACTATGTCCCGCTCAACCACATGGCGCAGGATCAGAACGTCTTCCACGTGATCAACAGCCCTCTCTCCGAGTACGCCGCGCTGGGCTTCGAGTATGGCTTCTCGGCGGCCGACCCCTGGACGCTGGTGATCTGGGAGGCGCAGTTCGGCGACTTCATGAACGGCGGCCAGATCGTCATCGACCAGTTCCTGTCGAGCGGCGAATACAAGTGGCAGCGGATGTCGGGCCTGGTGATGCTGCTTCCGCACGGCTACGAGGGGCAGGGCCCCGAGCACTCGAGCGCGCGGTTGGAGCGCTTCCTCGAGCTCTCCGCGGAGGACAACCTGCAGGTCTGCAACCTGACCACCCCGGCCCAGCTCTTCCACGCCCTGCGCCGTCAGATGCACCGCGACTTCCGGAAGCCGCTCGTCGTCATGAGCCCGAAGAGCCTCCTCAGGCACAAGCTCGCCGTGTCACGCATCGGCGAGTTCACCGACGGGGGATTCAAGCGCGTCCTGGACGAGAGCGAGCTGGCCAATCGTGACGCCGTCCGGCGCTTGCTCCTATGCTCGGGGAAGGTGTACTACACGCTGCTCGAAGTGCGCCGGGAGCGGCTGCTCGAGGACACCGCGATCGCGCGGATCGAGCAGCTCTATCCGTTCCCGCACGCCGAGCTGAACGAGCTCGTCTCCGAGTACCTCAACCTGCGCCAGCTCGTCTGGGTCCAGGAGGAGCCCGAGAACATGGGGGCGTGGCGGCACGTGCGGCATCAGCTCGAGCCCCACGTGCCGAAGGGAGTCGCGCTGCGCTACGTGGGGCGCCAGGAGGCGGCCTCGCCGGCGACGGGTTCGCACCGCGTGCACGCGGAAGAAGAGAAAGCCCTCGTCGAGATGGCGCTGAATTCATGACGTCGTGCGCGTATCGAGCCGACCTGCCGGGTCCGCGCTAATTTCCTCCAAGTCGTTCCTCGCATCGGAGGGTTGGTGGATATCGTAATTCCGGCGCTCGCCGAGTCCGTCACCGAGGGCGACCTCGGCTCCTGGCTCAAGAAGAACGGCGATACGGTCCAGAAGGACGAGGCGATCCTCGAGCTGGAGACCGACAAGGCCACGGTCGAGCTCGCCGCCGAGGCTTCGGGGACGCTCGAGATCCTGATCCAGGCGGGGGAGACCGTGCAGGTCGGCGACATCGTCGGCCGGATCGTGGAGGACGGGGCCGGCGCGGTTCCCAAGGAGGAGAAGGCCGAAGAACCCGAGGAGGCCGAGAGGCCATCAAAACGGAAAAAGCCCGAGCCGGCCGAGAAGCAGCGGGCGAAAGCCGAGGCCGAGCCCGAACCCGATGAGGAGAAGCGGCCCGCGGCGCGTGAGAAGCGGGCCCAGCCCGAGGAGAAGCCCGGGGCCGAAGAGGAGCCCGAGGAGGAACCCCGGGAAGAGGCAAAGCCGCCCCGCGAGGTCGCCCCCGACGCCGGAAGGGAGTCGCGCGAGGCCGCCCCCGAGGCGGGGGTCGTCAAGCCTGACCGAGAGAAAGAGAATCGCCGCGACGTGGGGGTGGGCGTCGAGGAGCTCACGGTCGTTTCCGGCGATCTCGCCGAGGAGCCTCGCGAGCGGATCGAGGACGAACCCGGCACCCGACGCGAGCGGATGTCGCGGCTGCGGCTTCGGATCGCCGAGCGTCTCGTGGAGGCGCAGCGGACGGCCGCTATCCTCACGACGTTCAACGAAGTCGACATGTCCGGCGTCCTGGCCCTGCGCCAGGAGCACCAGGAGCGGTTCGAGGCCCAGCATGGCGTGCGGCTGGGGTTCATGTCCCTGTTCGCCCGCGCCTCCATGCTGGCGCTTCGGGATCTACCCGAGATCAACGCGTTCATCGACGGCGACGAGATCGTCTACCACGAGCACGTCCATCTCGGCATCGCGGTCGGCACCCCGCGGGGGCTGGTGGTCCCCGTCCTCCAGTACGCCGACCGGATGTCGCTCGCCGAGATCGAGCTCGGGATCAAGGAGCTGGCCACCAAGGCGCGCGACGGAAAGATCGCGATCGAGGAGCTGCAGGGCGGGACCTTCACGATTTCGAACGGCGGGGTCTACGGATCGCTGATGTCGACGCCGATCCTGAATCCCCCGCAGAGCGGCATCCTCGGCATGCACAAGATCGAGAAGCGCCCGGTGGTGTTGGAGGATGCCGACGGCGGGGAGGACCGGATCGAGGCCCGACCGATGATGTACGTCGCCCTCTCGTACGATCACCGCATCGTGGACGGTGAGGGGGCGGTCACGTTTCTCGTGAAGCTGAAGGAGCGGCTGGAGGAGCCGACCCGGCTGCTGCTCGACGGCTGACCCGCCAGGACCGTGTTCCGTCGCCGCGACCCCGTCGCGGCGGTACGCACAAGTCGACCAGGAGGTTCATCGCATGTCATGGAGTCCGTCAGCGCTCTTCGCTTTCATCGCCATCGTGATTCTGGCCGCCTGTGGCGGCGGCCAGGAGACGGCACCCGATGAGCCCGGCGATGCCGACACCGCGCTCGAGACGGGTTCGGCGACTGCTCCCGCTCCCACCCCCATCGCCACCGGTTACGCTCCCGAGCTGGAGGTCAACCTGGACGACATGGAGCGGACCGCCTCCGGGCTGTACGTGCGCGACGTCCGCGAAGGGGAGGGAGAGATGGCCGCCGCGGAGGACACCGTCGTCGTCCACTATACCGGCTGGCTGCCCGATGGCATGAAGTTCGACTCCAGCCGCGACCGTGGGGAGCCATTCTCGTTCGTTCTGGGAGAGGGACGCGTGATCCCGGGTTGGGAGGAAGGCGTGTCGGGAATGCGGGTCGGTGGTCAGCGGCGGCTCGTCATCCCGCCCGACCTCGGTTACGGTCCGATCGGCGCCGGCGACGTGATCCCGCCGGACGCGACGCTCGTATTCGATGTGGAGCTGCTGGAAGTCCGCTAGGTCGTGGTCAGTTCTTGAAGCGGTAGGTGATGCGGCCGCGGGAGAGATCATAGGGGGAGAGCTCCACGGTCACTCGGTCCCCGGTCAGGATCTTGATGTAATTCTTGCGCATCTTTCCGGAGATGTGCGCCAGCACCAGGTGCTCGTTGTCGAGCCGCACCCGGAACATCGTGCTGGGAAGGCACTCCTCGACCGTGCCCTGGACCTCGATGACACCTGCTTTGTCAGCCATGGGAGTGAATTTAGCGGATCGGGCTGCCGGAGGCTAACGTCGATCGCCATCGATCGCGGTCGTTTCCTCCACGCTGCATGCCTTCCCGCGGGCGAAGCCCGGGTGCCGGCTTGTTCCAGGCACCCGGCTAGAACTCGACCGTGAGCCCGATCTGGTACTGCACTGCTTCGATATCCGATTCCACCAGCCGCCGGTCGAGGTCCACCTCCCCCTGGTCGGTGACCAGCGATCCCTCGGTCAGGTACTTCACCTTGTCCCCGCGAATGGCGCGGGCGCCGAGGTCCAGATACGCCCGAACCGGGTCCCGGCCCTGGCCGAGGACGCGGCCCTGGGCGTCGACGTCGGGTCGGCGCTCGCCCTCATAGACCCGGACCAGCAGCCCTCCGCCACCGCCCCAGACCCAGGTCCCGTCGCTCTGGTTGGTGTCGCTCAGGATCGTCTCGTCGGTGAACCGGTTCTGGAGCGATGTCGTGGTGAAGAACCACCCGAAGCCACCGGTTCCCTGGAGATAGGGCTGGACGGCTCCGGTCGGGGCCTTGAGCTGGACCAGGCCCTGGATCATGGCCGTGTTGTTCGTGGTCTCCACGTCCACCCGCAGGTCGGGGATGGTCGGCGAGAGGGGCGCGCGCCGCCCGGTGCGGCCGTAGGACTGGACCAGACCGGTCACCCCCAGGCCGAGCACCCGGTTCTGGCCGAAGGTGTAAAGGTAGCCCCCCGTAAAACCGTATCCCGTATCGGTGTTGGCGTCGAACTCGCCGCGCGGGTCCGTGATCGCGAAAGCCGCGGTCACCTGGTGCTGCGCCAGGGCGGAGTCGGGGAGAGCCGATAGGGCAAGGGCCAGTACGAGGGAGATAGCGAGGGAGCGAACGGATATCGATCTGATCATATGGCCTCCATGAGAAAGCCCGAAGTCCCAACCCGCTTGATGGTACGCCACGGGAGTGTGCAGGTTCCGTTCCTCGACGGCCGCCAGCATCATCGCTCTCACGTGCCGCCCGCCTGGCGACCTATACAATATGGTAGACCACATCGCCGACAGCCGCTAACTCATGGCCAGCGCCTTCTCCCGCTCCCGCTGGCTGGCGTAGGCGAGCGGCGGCTCGAGGCGGGAATCGCGGAAGCTCTTGACCAGATCAGGCAGGTAGTCGTCGAAACCGGCGAAGCGAAATCCAAGCTCCTCCTTCGCCCGCCGGTTATCGAGAACCGACATCCAGGGATTGGAGAAGGGAGAGCAGGCCGGAAAGAGGCCCGCCGCCTCGAGTTCCGCGCGGGGTCGGTGGTCGATGTCGGGCTCGACACCAAGGAGGGCGGCCAGCCGGTCGAGGAACTCGTCCAGGGTCCAGAGGTCGTCCTGCGCCAGGTTGTACGCGCGGCCCTTGCCGTCGCCGCTCTCCAGGAGCCGGAGGATGGTGGCCACCACGTCGGCCTGATGGATGTGACGGAGCCGGGGGCCGCCTTCGAGGGGGAGCAGCACCGGCCCGCCGTCGAGGAACCGCCGGACGTAGCCGTGGATCCGGCCGTAGTGGTCGCGCTCGCCGTGGATCATGGGGAGGCGGAGGCGGGTACCCGGGAAGCGACGGGCCGCCCAGGCATCGGCGAGTCGGTCCTCGCACTCCCGCTTCTCGATCCCGTAGCGCCATTCGGCGGACTCCCACGAGTCCCCCGCTGGCGGATCGATGAGCGGGCCGTCGTAGTCCTCCTCCCGGGCCGGCACCGGACAGGCCTCGCGGACCAGATAGACCTGCCCGGTCGAGAGGTGGACGTAGTGGCCCACGCAGCCGTCGAGCGTCTCGATGGCGGCGCGCGTGTCGCCGCCCCGCATGGCGATCATGTCGATGCAGGCGTCGAACGAGCGCCCCCTCAAGGCACGGGCGAGCTGCACGGGGTCGGTCCGGTCGCCGTGAAGGCGCTCGACCCGATCGCCCAGCTCGTCGGGCGTCCGGCCGCGGTTGAACGTGGTCACGCGATGACCGCCATCCGTAAGCGCGATCGCCAGGTGGTGGCCGACGTTCCGCGTGCCGCCGATCAGGAGTACGTCCATGTGGACGATACGATAGGATTCGGGATCACGCCGTCAACTCACTCTCACTCCAAGGAGCCGTGTGATGAGACGCTATCTCCTCCCCTTCCTGATGATGTCCGCCGCCGCCGCGCCCAGCCTCGCTCAGGAGCGCGCGCTGGTGCCGCTCGAGGTGCGGCCGAGTCCGGCCTTCCTCGAGGCCGTGGAGGCCGGCACCCGGTCGTCGACGGGGGCTCCGGGAGCGAGCTACTGGCAGCAGCGGGTCGACTACGACATCGCGGCCATGGTGGAGCCGATGTCGCGTCGGTTATCGGGAAGCGAGACGATCACCTACCACAACGAGTCGCCGGACACCCTGGCCGAGGTCTTCTTCCACCTCTACCAGAACCTGTTCCGGCAGGGCGCCCTGCGGACCCGGCCGGTGCCCCTGACGGGGGGCATGACGCTGACCTCGCTCTCGGTGGATGGACAGGCGCTCGAGATCGATCCGGCGGATGACCGCCAGACGGTCGAGCGGGGGACGGTCATGATGGTCCGGATGCCCTCGCCAATCGCCCCCGGCGGGACAGCCCGCTTCGAGATCGAGTGGCACTTCACGATCCCCGAGGGAGAGGGGGTGCCGCGCATGGGGATGGTCGACTCGACGAC
>JBOHRW010000133.1:0-10988 GCA_050732935.1 Gemmatimonadota bacterium | reverse complement strand
GGGATCTCGTCGGACACCCGGCTCTTTCGCTTCAGCAGCTTCGCCATCGATCAGGCCCGCGTCTGCACCGGCTCGCGACCCATCTCGTGGAGCGTCTCGACCAGATTCTGCGAGGTCTCCTCCATCTCGATGACCATCGAGTCGATCTTGGACACGAAGTAATTGTGCGCGATGTTGACCGGGATCGCGATGGTGAGCCCGGATGCCGTGGTGATCAGGGCGACCTTGATGCCGCCGGCGACCAGCGTGGCGTCCACCTCGCCGGCCAGCTCGATCGCGCCGAAGGCGATGATCATGCCGGCCACCGTCCCGAGGAAGCCGAGCAGCGGGGCCACGTTGGCGATCGTGGCCAGCCAGACGAGCCCGCTCTCGAGGCGCGACATCTGGATCATCCCCTCGTTCTCGATCGCCGTCAGGACGCGCTCGGTTCCCTCCTGGTGCTTGTCGAGACCCGCCAGCAGGATCTGGGCCACCGGGGTGTCGCTATCGCGGCAGCGCGCCTTGGCCTCGTCCAACCGCTGGTTTGCGATCAGCCCATCGACGTCCTGGAGGAGGGCCCGCGTTTTGGAGCTGGTCGAGGTCAAGGAGAAGAACTTCCAGACGATGATGATGAGGCCGAGGATCGCGCAGGCGAGGAGAGGCCACATGAAGATCCCTCCGTCTTGGAAGAACTGCACCGATCTTTCTATCAAAGGGGGCCTCCCGCGGCAGGGTTCGAAGTTCGGAACGTCATGGCGTGTCGAGTGAGATTCGTAGATTAGCAGGGCCCGCGAACGGGCGTCAAGACCACCTCACACCTTGATGCAGGCGACGAAATGCCCCCCGCCCACGTCGCGGAACTCGGGCGTGACCTCGGCGCACTCGGCGGTGGCGATCGGACACCGCGGATGGAACGGGCAGCCGGACGGCGGATGGGCCGGGCTCGGGACGTCGCCCTCCAGGACGATTCGCTCTCGCTTGGCCCGCGGCTCCGGAACCGGGATCGAGGACAGAAGGGCCCGCGTGTAGGGATGGAGTGGGTTCCGGTACAGCTCCTCCGCGTCGGCCAGCTCCATGAGCCTCCCCAGATACATGACCGCCACCCGGTCGGAGATGTGCTCCACGACCGCCAGGTCGTGGGCGATGAACAGGAACGTCAGATCGTACTCCCGCTGCAGGTCCTGGAGCAGGTTGATGACCTGGGCCTGGACCGACACATCGAGCGCCGAGACGGGCTCGTCGCAGACGATGAAGCGGGGATTCACCGAGAGGGCCCGCGCGATTCCGATCCGCTGGCGCTGACCGCCCGAGAACTCGTGCGGGTAGCGCGCCGCGTGCGCGGGGGCGAGCCCGACGACCTCGAGGAGCTCCCGCACGCGCCCCCGGACAGCCTCGCCCTCGGCGACGCCATGGATCCGGAGCGCCTCGCTCAGCATCGATCCGACCGTGAGGCGGGGGTTCAGGCTCGAGTACGGGTCCTGGAAGATGATCTGCATCTCGGCCCGCAGACGGCGCAGATCTCCCCGGTCCAGCTCGAGGACGTTCCGTCCATCGAACTCGACTTCGCCCTCGGTAGGCTCGATCAGCCGCAGGATGCAGCGGCCGGCCGTCGTCTTGCCGCAGCCCGACTCACCCACCAGACCCAGCACCTCGCCTGGCAGGATGTCGAACGAGATCCCGTCCACCGCCCGCACGTGACCCACCGTGCGCGACCAGAAGCCCCGTTTGATCGGGAAGTACTTCTCGAGGTCCCGCACGACGAGGAGCGCGTTGCCCCGGCTCGCCGCCGGATGGCCGTTGGCGCGGCGGTCAGTCATAGAGGAAGCAGCGTGCCTCGTGGCCCGGTCCCAGCCGGTACAGCTCCGGAAACTCCCGCCGGCAGATGTCCATCACGTAGGGGCAACGGTTCTGGAAGGGACAGCCGACGATCTCTTCGTACGGCGAGGGTACGGTCCCGGGGATCGTGGACAGTCGCTCGACCTTCTCGCCGAGCTTCGGGATCGCCGCCTTGAGCCCCTCGGTGTAGGGGTGGTTGGGACCGTCGAAGATCTGCTCCACGGTCCCCGTCTCGGCCACGATCCCCGCGTACATGACCACCACGCGGTGCGCCGTCTCGGCGATCACCCCCAGATCATGGGTGATCAGCATGATCGCCATCCCGAACTCCTCCTGGAGCTGCAGGAGGAGGTCGAGGATCTGCGCCTGGACGGTGACGTCGAGCGCGGTCGTCGGCTCGTCGGCGATCAGGAGCGCCGGATCGCAGGCCAGCGCCATCGCGATCATGACCCGCTGGCGCTGCCCGCCCGAGAGCTGATGGGGATACTCCTCGACCCGCTGCTCGGGGTCGGGGATCCGCACGCGGCGCAGCATCTCGATCGACCGTTCCTCCGCCTCGCCACGCGACAGGTCGCGGTGCAGCCGCAGCACCTCGCCGATCTGCTCCCCCACCGTGTAGACCGGGTTCAGCGACGTCATCGGCTCCTGGAAGATCATCGCGATCTCGTTGCCGCGGATGCGACGCATCTCCTTCTCGGAGATCGACAGCAGGTCGCGGTTCTGGAACACCACCTTGCCGCCCTCGATCCGGCCGGGCGGATCCGGGATCAGCCGCAGGATGGAGAGGGCGGTAACCGACTTCCCGCATCCCGATTCGCCGACGATCCCCAGCGTCTCCTGCTCGGCGATCTCGAACGACACGCCGTCGACGGCCCTGGCCGTCCCCTCGTCGGTATGGAACCAGGTCTTGAGATCCTCGACTTGGAGAAGCGGCTGGGTCATGACACCGCGGTAAAGTTGCCGGGCCGCTCAGGATGGCCAAGATCAAGGCGCCGGGGCACCCGCGGAGCGGGTCGCGAAGACGCCTGCGGCATACCGAAAGGTACGCCGCAAGGCGGCTGAGGGAGGGCAACGCAGATATTGGCCATCCTGAGCGGCCCGCTCACAAGCGGTCGTGTTGGCGGAGGTAGACAACCAGATGCGCCAGATTTCCGCCCAGGAACACTGCGCGTGGCGTGTGGTTCCCCAACGCGGGGATCCGCGTGTCGAACCATTCGCGGGCGCGCTGCCGCGAGCGGAGCGTCTGGTTGACCTGGTAGAGAAGGGCGTCCAGGAGCTGGAGCCGCTCCAGATACGGGCCGGAAGGCTGCTGGTCGCCGCGGCGCCAGCGGTTGAGGGTGCTGGTCGAGCAACCGATCGCATCCGCGAGTTGCTGGGCGTCGAGCCCGAACAGCTCCATGGATCGCGCGATCGGTCCGTCGACGTGGGTCGCTACCATGCGTCGACCTCCTGCGGTGGCGGTTCCGCCCGGCGCGTCGCGGGCGTCAAGGTAGCCGGGTGCGCAGCGCCCGACGAGCCGCCGCCCAGCATGCGGGCCGCCTGCCGGACGTCGGCGGCCGCGGCCGAGATCCGCCCGGCGAGGTCCTGGACCTCGGAGCGCACGCGCTCGCCGCTTTCCTCCCGCACCGCGGTCGCGACGCCGGGCAGGGCGAGGGTGGCGTACCCGCTCCGGGGATCGCTGGCGAAGGTAAGGCTTCGGACGCCGCCGTCTCCGAACGGCCCGGAGGCGCGCGTGAGACGGCGCTCGATCCCGATCAGAATCCGGTTCGCGCGGCGTGAGGTCGCGCCCTCGACCGGCCCTTCCAGGTAGCGCCGGCGCGCTCCGTCCAGCACCTCCCCCGCCGTCAGGAGATCGTCCAACGCCCGGTCGAGCGGCTCCAGGTCGGCCTCCTCGACATTCGTCTCGGACTCCGCCCCGGCCCTGAGCGGAGCCCACAGCGAGTCCAGCCGCCCGGCCAGGCCCCGCACGTCGTAGGGGAGGATCTCGGCGTTGGCCAGGCGCAGCGCGAGGATCGCGGTCAGCGTCGCCGTCCGGGCGTGATTCCGGTAGCCCGGATCGCCGAAGCGGCTCATCCAGCGATGGGTGTCGTAGGCCGAATGGTAGATCCCGCCCGGAGAGCCGAAGCCGTAGCTCGCGCTCGGGATTCCGAGCCGCTGATAGAAGGGCGCGAAATCGCTACCGCCGCCCAGGTCGCCGACCTCGGGCTCCGCATCGCCGGTTCCTTGCCAGTCGTCGAAGAGCGTCCCGTTCTCGCCGGGGACGACGCGGGCCGCCTCCCGGATGAGCTCGGCGAGGAGCGGTGCGGCCCCGGCCCGGAAGCGCCTTCCGCCGACGGCGTCCTGGTTGAGGTAGGCGACGCCCCCCGCGGCCAGTCGCTCGGCGTGCTCCTCGGTCCATTCGGTCGAGCCCAGGAGCCCCCACTCCTCACCGTCCCAGCCGGCCACCACGATCGTACGCCGGGGCGGGCTCCCCGCCGCCGCCTTGGCCCGGATGGCTCGGGCCGCGGCGAGGATCGAGGTCGTCCCGCTCACGTTGTCGGTGGCGCCCGCCCCCCAGGCGTCGATGTGGGCGCCGATCACGACCATCTCCTCCGGCCACTCCGTCCCCTCGATCGTGGCCACGACGTCATGAATGGCTTTGACACCGTCCTCGGGCCCGTCCCGGTCGTCGTCCACCCTGACCCTGACCCGGGCGGGCCCGGGCCCGACGTGGTAGCGGAAGGGGAGCCCGCCCTGCCAGGCGGGCTGGGGGAGGTCGGCCCCCCGCACGCGCGAGAGGATCCCGGACGCGACTCGATAGGAGACCGGGACGACGGGGATCCCCGGGACGGCGCGGGCGAGCGCGGTCTCGTCGAGGCGTGAGGCTCCCGGCAGGCTGGGGCCGTCCGGGGTCGCGGGGTCGCCGGCCCCGTCGAGGACGCTCCCCTGCTGAACGCCGCTCCATGGCAGCCACGGACCCTCGGGATAGATGTCGCCCTGGACGTAGCCGTCGTCCTGGGGGTCGGAATAGAGGAGCAGCGCCGCCGCGCCGCGCTCCTCCGCGAGCCGCGCCTTGACCCCGCGGTAGGCCCGGCCGTAGCGAGCGATCACGACCTGCCCCTGGACGTCTACGCCGAGGCTGTCCAGCAGGTCATAGTCGGCATGGAGACCCCAGCCGGCGTAGACCGCCAGGGCCTCCACGAGCCCCGGGGCGGAGTACCCGTTCAGCCACGGGTACTGCTCGAGCTCGGTGACCGGGTCCCCCGGGATCGCCTCCTCGGCGAGCTGGAAGCGCAGCGAGTCGGGGGCCAGCAGCGTCACCTCGACGTCGACCGCCTGCGGCAGGAACACCTCATAGGTCTCGACCTCGGGCTCCCAGCCCCACGCCTCCAGCCACGCCACGAGCGTGTCCCGCACCGCCGCCTGGCCGGGTCGCCCGGCGACGTGCGGAGCGGCCGCAAGGACCCGCGCCATCGAGTCCATCACGGCCGGCTCGATCGCCGCCACCACCTCGGACTCGAGCGCACGCTGGCGGCTCCAGCCCTCCGGGGTGAAGCCGGTCTGCGCCGAGGCGGAGGACGCCCAGAGCAGACCCACCAGGAATGCCGGCCCGAGCCGGGTCAACCGCGAAGACGAGGATCCAGCGCGTCCCTGAGCCCGTCCCCCAGCAGGTTGAAGGACACCACCGTCAGGACGATCGCCAGTCCCGGGAACGTCGAGATCCACCACGCCGAGATCATCGCGTCCCGCCCGTCGCTCACCATCGAGCCCCACGAGGCGGTGGGCGGCTGGACGCCGAGGCCGAGGAACGAGAGCCCGGCCTCGAGCAGGATCGTAGTCCCGATGCCGAGGGTGGCGATCACGATGATCGGCGCCAGCGTGTTGGGGAGGATGTGGCGCAGGATGATCCGCGCGTCTCCGTAGCCCAGGGCACGCGAGGCCTGCACGAACTCCTGCTCGCGGAGCTGCAGGAACTGGCCGCGCACGATGCGGGCCGTGCTCTCCCAGCCGGTGAAGCCGAGGACCACGATCACGATCCAGATCTCGGGCCGGAAGATCGCGATCACGACGAGCACCAGGATCAGCCGCGGGATCGACAGAAGCATGTCGATGAAGCGGGCGATGGCGCCGTCGACCCAGCCCCGGAAGTACCCAGCGACCGCGCCCACCAGCGATCCGAGCGTGACGGAGATGGCGACGGAGAGGAAGCCGATCGTCAGCGAGATCCGCGCTCCGTAGAGGATCCGGCTCAGGATGTCGCGGCCGAACTTGTCGGTCCCCAAGGGATGCTCGGCCGACGGCGACAGGTAGCGGTCGAGAACGATGTTGCCCTGAAAGTTGGGATCGTAGGGGGCGAGGTAGGGAGCGAGGAGCGTCACCCAGTACAGGAGCGCCATGACGGCCAGACCGGTCATGGCCAGATGATTCCGTCGGAAGCGGCGCCCGGCGAGCCGCCACTGGCTGACCCCGACACGGCGGACGGGACGGGTGGCGGTGACGGCGACGTCGACGACCCCCCAGATCCAGAGCCCGACGAGCGTGACCGCCAGGGTCGCCAGCGCCACCCAATCCTCGACGCGCCCCAGCTCGAGGGTTCGAGGGAGATCCTCGCGCGACGCAGCCAGCGTGAGAATGCCAATCGCCCACCCCCCCAGGATCCAGGCTCCCGGGACGATGCGACCGATGGCCAGGGAGCCCAATCCCGGCACGATCGCCGAGAGCCCGACCGCCCAGGGGCGCCGTGGCATGGCGACCGGCGTCGCGCGCCCCGGCGGTCCCGCCTGCGCGCCGGCGGCGAGGGTGGTCGCGTCGAGCGACATCCTACGACGACCCCCCTTCCTCCGCCCGGATCCTGGGATCGACGATCGAATAGAGCATGTCGGCGAGGAGATTTCCCAGGATGACCATCACCGAGATCACGAACGCGGTCGCGAGGACGACCGGATAGTCGCGCTGGAAGATCGCGGTCACGATCGTGCGTCCCATCCCGGGCCAGGCGAAGACGGTTTCGATCAGGACCGAGCCCGCCATCAGGAAAGGCAGGAAGAGCCCGAGCAGGGTGACGATCGGGATGAGGGCATTCCGCATCGCGTGCTTGAAGATCACCTTGCCCTCGCTCAAGCCCTTCGCGCGGGCCGTCCGCACGTAGTCCTGGCGGACCTGCTCGAGCATGCCGCTTCGCATGTAGCGCGCCACCGACGCCGCTCCCCCCACCCCCAGCGCGAGCGCCGGCAGGAGGAGGTGCTTCAGTCGATCCATGAGCTGCGCGGACCCGCTCATGAACTCGTAGTTGACCGACGTCATCTGGCTGGCCGGCAGCCACTGCAGCTTGTAGGCGAAGAGCAGGATCAGCATCAGGCCAAACCAGAAGCCCGGCATCGACCAAAAGAAGAAGGCCAGCGCGCTGGCGAGGTTGTCGACCCACGAGTACTGCCGCACGGCCTGCACGGTCCCGATCACGACGCCCAGGGCGAAGATGATCACCAGCGCCACCCCGGAGAGGAGCAGCGTGTTCGGCATCGTGTCCTTCAGGATGTCGGCGATCGGACGCTTCTGGCTGAACGAGTAGCCGAAGTCCCCCTGCAGAAAGGACGAGATCCACTTGACGTACTGGATGTGGACGGGCTGATCCAGTCCCAGGTTGTGCCGCATCTGCTCGATGACGCGAGGGTCGATGTTGGGGTTGCCCAGGTAGATCGAGGTAGGGTCGCCGGGCGCGGCGTGCATCAGGAAGAAGATGATCGTGGAAGCGCCGAGGAGGATCGGCACCGCCTGGAGGAGTCGCTTGCCGAAGTAGCCGATCACCGAGCGGCCCGCCCGCCCCCGTCGATCCCGCCGTCCCGCCTCACCGCCCCGCGGTCCCGGGCGCGCCCTCCACCCGGGCGACCGGCGCGGACCCGACCGGGATGTCGTACTTCTGCTGACCCTCGGGCACGAACCACTCCTCGAGGTTGTCGTCCCAGCCGTACGCGGTCGGCTCGACGTCGTGGAATCGCCCGTCGACGACAAGTAGATCGTTCTGCTGGAAGAGGAACGTGTAGTAAGCCTCGTCGACGATGATCCGCTGGGCCTCGGACCAAAGGTCCTTCGCCCTCTCCCGGTCGCGCTCGACCTCGCCCTGCTGGATGAGCTCCTGCAGACGGGGGTTGTCGGCGCTCACGAAGTTGAACAGCTCGCCCCTTCCGAAGGTCGGCGTCAGCTCGGCCTTGATGCCCACGTTCCAGCCGCCCACCGCGGCCTGGAAGTCCTTGGCCAGGAGCTGGTCGATGAAGGTATTGAACTCCATCGTGTTGGGACGAACCTCCACGCCGACGTCCCCGAGCTGCTCCTGGACGACGGTCACGATGTCCACGCGCAGCCGATTGTCGGAGTTGGTGCTGAGCTCGAACGAGAGCTTCCGGCCATCCTTGTCCAGGATGCCGTCCCCATCCGTGTCGCTCCAGCCGGCGGCCGCCAGCAGCGCCCTGGCGCTGTCGGGATCGAACGGGTACGGCCGGATGGACGGATCGTGAGCCCAGATGGTGGAGACGAAGGGCTGCGTGCCGACCGACCCCTGACCGTACAGCAGGGCTTCGACGATCTGACCGCGGTCGATCGCCAGCGTCAGGGCCTGGCGCACCCGCTCGTCGGTGAACAGGGGATCCTGCGTGTTCCAGGCGAGATAGCTGTACCGACGGCCAGGGAGAGAGAAGATGTTCACGTCGGGGTCCGCATCGAACTGCGGATAGAAGGATTCGGGAAAGTTCGGCCAGGCGTCGATGCTCCCGTTCCCGATCGAAGTGGCCAGGTTCGTGTTGTCGGGGATGATCCGGTACGTCACCCGGTTCAGATGCGGCCGCCCCAGGAAGAAGTCGGGGTTGGCCTCGATCACGACCTCCTGCCCGGGCGTCCACGAGACGAAGCGGAAAGGGCCGTTGCCGATCGGCGCGCGCGCGATCTCGTGATTCGGCATGTCGGCAAGCGGAACGTCGCCCAGGATGTGCTCGGGAAGCGGATAGCAGACCGTGGCGTCCGCCACCTGGTACATGTACGGCTCGTCGAACGTGTACCGCACGGTCAGCGAGTCGAGCGCCGTGACGTCGGTGATGTGATCGAGCCACGACACCGCCGAGAAGTTGATCTCGGGCGCCTTGCAGACCTCGTGCGCGAACACCACGTCCGCGGCGGTGAACGGATGACCGTCGTGCCAGGTGACCCCCGGGTGGATGAAGAAGGTGAGCTGGAGCGAGTCCTCGCTGAACCGCAAGGAATCGGCGAGACCGGGGCGGTACGTCACGAAGTCGGGGTTCGACTGCATCAGGTACCAGTAGACCTGGTCGTAGACCCAGGCCGAGGAGGCGGAGTTCGAGGAAGGCGGAAAGAAGGTGTCGAAGTCGACCGGCGAGCCGACGACCAGCATGTCGCCGTCGGTGGGGATGGCTTCGGGAGCGCCCGTGGTACCCGGCTCGCCCTCGCCCCCGCCGCAGGCCGCCAGGACAACCAGAAGCGGGATCAGCATCCTCCGTGTCATCATCACTGCCTTTCCCTCTGCGGGTCGATACGAGTGGCCTGGCCTGAAGGAGCGCCCCCTGAAGACGCGATCTCTACCGATCGCCGCGCGTCGCCACCGGCGCACGGAACTGCTCGGACTCGGGGATCCACCAGTCCGCGACCGAGATCAGATGCCCGCGGGCGTCCGCCTCGACGCCCTCGAGACGGCCGTTCACGCCCACGCGCTCCTCGAGATAGTAGAGGAACGTGTAGGGCTGCTCCTCGTGGATGATCCGCTGGTACTCGTCCCACAGCGGCCTGGCCTCCTCGCGATCCAGCGTCGTCAGGGCCAGCTGCATGAGGGAGTCGGCCTTCGGGTTGCAGAAGGACGGATAGTTGTACTTGGCCTCGATCGCGCCGCACGACATGACCTCGGTGGGATCGAACTTGAAGTCGACCGACCAGCCGCTGACCGCCGCCTCGAACTCCTTGCGCTTGAGCCGATCGATGAGGGTGTTCCACTCGGTGAGCCGGGGCTGGACGTCGATCCCCACCTCCGCCAGGTTCGACTGCACGATCACGATGATGTCCTCGCGCAGGTCGTTGCCCTGGTTGGTCTCCAGGATGAAGCGGAAGGGCCGGGCGTCCTTGTCGATCACGCCGTCGCCGTCGTGGTCCTCCCAGCCGGCTTCGGCCAGGATCTCCCGGGCACGATCGGGGTCGTACGGCCACGGCTCCAGACTCTCGTTGAACTCCCACTGGAACGGCATCACGTCGGTGACCGCGATCCGCCCGTAGCCGTACAGGAGGGCGTCCACGATCTGCTGACGGTCGATCGCCATCGTGAGCGCGCGGCGGACGCTCACGTCCTCGAACAAGGGGTTCCTGAGGTTCCAGGCCAGGTACGAGTACGATCGGGCCGGATAGACGATCGTCTCGACCTGCGGGCTCTCCTCGACCCGCGCCATCTCGGCCGGCGGCACCGCGCGCATGAAGTCGATCCCGCCCGTCAAGAGCTCGGTGAGCTGGGTGGTCTGCTCGGGAATCACCCGGAACACGACGCGGTCCAGGTGGGGCCGACCGAGCACGAAGTCCTCATTGGCCTCGAAGACCACCTCCTGGTTGGCGGTCCAGGAGACGAAGCGGAACGGTCCGTTGCCGACCGGGTCGCGGTTGAAGTCGGCGTTCCGCTGCTCTCCGGGGGGGATGTCGCCCAGCAGGTGCTTCGGCATCGGCTCCCAGTCGATGAAGTCGAACAGGGGGTCGGAGTGGACCTGTGTGAAATCGAACCGGACGGTGCGATCGTCGATCCGCTCGGCTGATTCGACGTACTGGACGTACTGCCGATTGGCGTACGCCACCTCGTCGTTCACCATCATCTCGTAGGTCCATACCACGTCGTCGGCCGTGACCGGTACCCCGTCCTGCCATGTCGCGCCCTCGCGGATCCGGAAGGTCAGCGAAAGGCCGTCCTCCGACATCCAGAACGAGTCGGCCAGGTACGGCTGGAAGTTCATGTCCTCGTCCAGGTCGACCAGGGGCATGAACAGCATGTTGCTCAGGACCTGGTTGGTGTCGTAGTCGGTCGAGACCAGCTCGTTGAAGGCGTCGAAGTCGCTGACCTCGGCCACCACCACGGTGCCGCCGTCGACCGGGGCCTCCTGGCGGGCCGGCCGATCGCCCGGGGACTCCCCGGCCCCGCCGCAGGCAAAGGCCAGCGGGAG
>JBOHRW010000132.1:0-2032 GCA_050732935.1 Gemmatimonadota bacterium | reverse complement strand
TTGTAGGAGCGGACGACGTCGGCGCCCGCGAGCTCCTCGGCCGACACGCTCGTGCGGAGGACGTAGATCCCGTCGAGCGCGGCCTCCTCGGCGATTCGCTCCTTGTCGCGGCGGTAGGCGAAGCGGTCGTCCTCGATCTCGAACAGGAAGTGCTTCTTCACCTTGTATCTGTTGGCGACGGCGCCGACGGCGAGGCCGATCTCGGCTTTCCCCCGGAGCGTCCCTCCCTGGACGCGCGTGCGGATCGGTGCGAGCTCGCGCTCGGTCGCCTGAAGCAGCTCCTCGCGCCGGCGGGCGCGGTCGTCGGCGACCAGCGGGTTGCGGCAGACGACCAGGCGCTCGCCCGGGTACTCCTCCGCGGTCACCTCGGCCAGGTGGAGCTGGTCGAAGAGGGAGGGCTGAAGCACATGCGTGCGGGCCAGCCTCTTCACCTGCGGGGCCTTGAGGGCCGTGATCCAGGCGATCCCCTCCGTCCGCAGCGAGCCCAGGTTGGCCTCGGTCACCATCCCCCGGTCGAGGCAGAGCAGGAGCCTCGCCAACCCGAACCGCGCGCGCAGCTTCTCCACCTGCACCGGGAGCGTCTTGTCGTCGTGCAGGGAGCCCTCAAAGACCTCGACCGCGAGCGGCCTGCCCTCGCGGTCGCAGAGCAGGCCGTAGACGATCTGCAGCGAGCCCCGGCGGCGGTCACGTGAGTAGCCACGGCGGGCGAGCGGGCAGGTGCGGCCCTCGAAGTAGGTGGAGGAGACGTCGTAGAGGACGAGATCGCCATCCTCGAGGTGGCGGCCGGCGAGTCGCTCTTCGATCCGGCCCTGGCGCTCCCCCAGCCAGTCGAGGGCGGCGTAGAGGTCGTCCGTGTCGGCGCCCTGCACACCCAGCTCCTCGGCCAGCGTCGACTGGGCGAGCTGGCGGGTGCAGGCGAGCTTCGAGCCCGGCTCGAGCACCCGCTGGCAGATCATCGCCAGCGCCCGCTCGCGCTGCTTCGAGGGCGCCCGCTCAAGCAGGCGGGGAAGCTCGAGCCAGCGGGCGACCGCCAGCACGGCCGCGACGTGACCGTGTGGCAGCGAACGCTCGATCTCGAACGCCTCGCTGGCCGAGAGGAACTGCTCGCCTCGCAGCGAGCGGCGCACCAGCTCGACCGTCTCCGCGGGCAGGTGGGAGAGGTTGGCCAGCGTCTCCTTCCTGACCCTGCCCCCCTCCCGGTAGCTTCGCCGCAGGAGCACGGAGGTGTACTCGCGCTCGCCACGCCGGATCGTATTTGTTACCACGTGCATGGCCCCACTCGGCCGTGGCCTCCGTCCCATTGCCGGGACACTACCAACACCGCCGGACAGATAGTCGTGACTACATCAGACTACCCACGAGAAGCCCCGATCCCGCATCGCAAGCGGGATCCGGGCTGACGATCAGGAGGCTCGCGCGGGTAACTTCGGCCTAAAAGCGATGAGAGCACAGTCGACGCTTGAACCAGACGGGCACGGAAGTCCGGAATGCCGCTGACCTTCTCCCAGAAATCATCTGAGCCGAGCATGGTGATATTAGGATCGGCCCCCAACGCTGCGGTCTTCGCTCTGCGGTGCATGACCCCGATGTTGAGCTCGACCAAACGTCGATGCGCGCGAAGCGCTCCTGCGGCAGCACGGAGGGCCGTGACATCCGCCCGGCGCCCGCCGGCGCTCTTCGTGTTGGGGGCCATCTGAATCGCGTACAGCTCCGATGTTGGCGGCGTTCCCGGCCGGTCAATCTGCAGGTCGACCCCGCTTCCAGGCTTGAAGCCACCGCTCACAATGCGAGCGACCTCCTCCATCCACGTCCCGATGTGCCCCTCGATAGCAGATGTTTCCCAGTCGTCTAGGGTGCGCTCGACCCACTCATCGACCGTCGTCACACCTCTGGCCGTGTAGATCATCGGATTGCGGGCCGCAAGATCGCGACCCGCCTTCCTAGCTAAGTTCGCTTGTAGCGGCTTTGCAACGAACTCGTCGAATGCACTGACTATGGCCTCGGCGCGGTTGGCATCTAGGCCCAGAATCGT
>JBOHRW010000131.1:0-3106 GCA_050732935.1 Gemmatimonadota bacterium | reverse complement strand
GGCTGCGACGCCGTGATCGTGCGTCACCAACACGACGGTGTGGCCCTGGCGATTCAGGCCGTCGAAGACCTCGAGGATCTCCTCCCCCGTCTTGGAGTCGAGGTTGCCGGTGGGCTCGTCCGCCAGCAGGATCGAGGGGTCGTTCACGAGCGCGCGGGCGATCGCCACCCGCTGGCGCTGGCCGCCCGACAGCTCGTTGGGCCGATGCTCGGCCCGGTCCTCGAGATCGACCGCCCGCAGCGCGGCATGGGCGAGCTCGATCCGCTTCTCCGATCCTACGCCCGCATAGACCAGCGGCAGCTCGACGTTGTGGAGCGCGCTCGCCCGGGGGAGCAGGTTGAAGGTCTGGAAGACGAAGCCGATCTCGCGGTTCCGGACGTGGGCGAGCTCGTCGTCGTCGAGCTGGCTCACCTGTCGGCCGTTCAGCCAGTAGTCCCCGCTGGTCGGAGAGTCGAGGCAGCCCACCAGGTACATCAGGGTCGACTTGCCGGAGCCCGAGGGGCCCATCACGGCCACGTACTCGTTCTTCTCGATGTCCAGGTCGACCTGGTCGAGGGCCCGGATCTCCTCGCTCCCCATGACGTAGATCTTGGAGAGCTCCCGGATTGCGATGAGCGCGCGGTGATCGTCGGCCGTCATGAGGCTTCCGCCTCCGAGTCGTCCTTTTCCTCGATCTCCACCGTCGCGCCGTCGGAGAGGTCGCGAAGGGCCTGATAGCTTCCGCTCACGACCTGGTCGCCCTCCTCGAGCCCGCTCCGGACCTCGAAATGACGCTCGCCGGTTATGCCGACCTGGACGGGAACGAAGTGGGCGGTCCCGTCCCGGACGACGAAGACCCCTTCCTTCTCGATCACCCCGCCGGAGGCGGTGTCGTCGGCCACCGAGCGAACGACGAGTGACTGGATGGGGATCGTGAGCGCGTTCTCGCGCTCGGCGGTCTTGATGTCGGCGGAGCAGGAGAGCCCGGAGCGGGCGTCGGGAAGCGCCCCGTCGATGGTGATCACGACCTCGAAGTCGGTGGCGTCCTCGCTCGGCCCGGCGGCGGTCGGGACGATCCCCGGGCTGGTCCCGACCTCGGTCACCTGACCGGTGAAGGTCGTGTCCGGGAAGGCGTCGATGGTGACGGTGGCGGGCTGGCCGATCTCGACGGCCACCACGTCGGTCTCGTCCACGTCGATGGTCGCCTCCATGACCCCCAGGTCGGCGACCGTCATGAGGATCGTGCCGGGCTGGTTCATGGTGCCGAGGAGAGCCACCTCGCCCTCCTCGACGTTGATCCTCGTCACCACGCCGTCGATCGGGCTGTTGAAGGTCACCTGACTCACGTCGTGACGGGCGCTGGTCAGGGTCGCTCCCGCCTGCTGCACGCGACTCCTGGACGCCCGGACCTCCGCTTCCCGCGAGCGCAGCTCCGCTTCGGCGGCTTCGAGCTCGGCGCGGGGCACGAGCTCGGCCTGGGCCAGCTCGCGCTGGCGCTCGTATTGCTGTCGCGCGTAGGCGAGCTGCGCTAGGGCGGCGGCCAGATCCGCCCGGGCCGCCTGGAGGGCGGCCGCCTGACCGCTGGCGCTGGCGGCCACGTTGACCGGATCGAGCTGAAGGAGGAAGTCGCCCTCCTGGACCCGCTGCCCTTCGTCGACGCCGATATCCACGACCTCGCCGCTGGTGGTCGCGCTGATGTTGACCGAGGTCTTGGGCTCGACGGTCCCGCTGGCGGTGACGGTGGCCGTCAGATCGCGACGCTCCACGATCTCGACCTCGACCTTGGTCCCGCTTTCGCGGCTCGTGAGGACGCTGACGGCGATCAGGGCGATGACGAGCGCCGCGCCCCCCGCGATCAGCCATTTCTTGCGACCCTTCATGGCGTGCCCTCTTCCGGGAACAGATCCAGACCCGTTGCGCGCTCGAGCTCCACGAGTGCCTGATAGAAGTCGTACGTCGAGCCGATGAGGTCCGTTTCGGCCTGGCTGGCGCGCACCCTGGCGTCCAGCAGGTCCACGAACGACCCGGCGCCCGTCTCGTAGCGGCCTTCGCCGAGCCTCAGATCCTCGCGGGCCAGCTCGACGTTGGTCAGGTTCGTCCGATAGGCGGCGTGGGCCGTCAGGAGCCGCGAATGGGCCGTGCGGACGGCTTCGTCGATCTCCAGCCGCCGGTGCTCGCGCTCGGCCCGCGCCGACTGCAGGGCGGCGTTGGCCTGGCTCGCTTCGTAATGCCGGCTGAAGCCGTCGAAAAGCTCCCACGAGAGCGACAGGGCGTAGAAGCCGCGGGCGTCGAATTCGGAGAACTGGAAGCCCGAGGTGTCGACCACCGAGCGGCTCAGGCCGTACTGGAACTGCAGGCTCGGCAGGTACGAGGAGCGCGCGATCCAAAGGTTGGCGGCGTCAGCCTGCTCCTGGGCGTCGATCTCGCGCAGCGACGGATGCCGCTCGTAGGCCTGAGCCAGCACGCCCTCGACGTCGAAGGGCGGGTCGAAGACCTCGAAATCGGAGGTCAGGCGGACCGCCCCCGGAGGAAGCTCTCCGCCCAGCAGGCGCCGGAGCGCGAGGATCGCCTCCTGCACACCCTGTCGCGCCTCGAGGACCGTCACCGCGCCCTGCCCGACGGAGAGACGGGCCTCGAGGACGTCCGATCTCGTCACCGCGCCGACCGCGTAGCGCGCCTCGGCCAGCCGCAGATGCTCCTCGAGCCGCTCGACCTCGCGCTCGGCCTGATCAAGGAGCGCCTGCTGGCGGCGGGCCTCCAGGTACTGGCGCTGGATGTCGGCGCGGGTCGTCCACCACTCGAGGTCGTAGGCGGCCACCGCCTGCCGGGCGTCGGCGCGGGCGGCCCGGATCCGGAACAGATCCCGTCCGGCGTCGAGGAGGGAATGGGTGAAGTTCCACTGGTAGCTGGTGGTGTATGTCGACGGCGCCTGGAACTCGCCACCCAGGAAGGCGAAGGTGCCGCCCTCGAAGCGCTGGGCCTGGCCCTGCAGCCCGATCCGGGGGAGGAGGTTGCCATACGCCTGCCACAGCCCGGCGCCGGCCGCCGATCGCTGGTAGCCGGCCTGCCGGAGGCCGGGGTTCTCCTGGCGACCGATCTCGAGCGCCTGGGAAAGGGAGAGCGGGAG
>JBOHRW010000130.1:0-4788 GCA_050732935.1 Gemmatimonadota bacterium | reverse complement strand
GTTTACCTGTGGGCGGATGGCCTGTACGTGAAGGCGGGGGTGGGCGACAGCAAGGCGGCGCTCTTGGTGGTGATCGGGGCGTTGTCGGACGGGCGCAAGGTGGTGCTGGCGGTGGAGAGCGGTCAGCGCGAGTCGACGGCGTCGTGGGCCACCGTGTTGCGGGATCTGAAGGCGCGCGGCCTGGCGGCTCCGCAACTGACGATCGCCGACGGTCACCTGGGGGATCTGGGGCGCGTTGGCCGAGATCTATCCTGCGAGCGCCGAGCAGCGGTGCTGGAACCACAAGATGACGAACGTGCTCGACCAGGTGCCGCGAAGGGAGCAAGCCAAGGTCAAGGCGTGGCTCAGGAAGATGATGTACGCCGAGACGCGGGCGGTGTGCGAGGCGGCGCGCAAGCGCTTCGCCGCCGAATACCGGCGACCCTATCCGAAGGCGGTCGAGACCCTCGAGCGCGACTGGGAGCGCCTGGTGAGCTTCTTCGCCTTCCCCGAGCCGCACTGGCTGCATCTCCGGACGACAAACATCGTCGAGTCGCCGTTCGCCGCCGTGCGGCTGCGCACCACAGCCGGCAAGCGTTACAAGAAGGTCGCCAACGCGACGGCACTGATCTGGAAAGTCTTGTGCGTGGCCGAGAAAACGTTCCGCCGGCTCAACGCTCCGGAGCTCTTGCCGGCGGTCTATGTCGGGGCACAATACGAGGACGGAGTCCGAGTCAACAACGCGCCGGAGAGGGTCGCCGCCTGAGGCCGTTTACACACCAATCGGGGTGACTTCCCTCTCGCAGGGGTTAATGACTGGGTGGGCGGTCCGGGAGATTCAGCTGATAGCTGATTGACCAGGCATGTGACGCACGTTGACTCCACGGTCATACTTTTCCATTACTCGTGCACGCTGGCCCTCCAGGGGTTCGTCAACAGGCTGTCGGAGAATTCCCGACCCATCACCTATAACTTCGTCAAGGAAAGGCGTCACGAGTTCAGGATCAAACTGAACGCCAGCAAACTTTCGAAACTCTTCCTTCACTATATCTAAATCCAATGCACCACGATACACCCTACTAGTAGTCATTGCGTCGAAGGCATCAGCCATTAGAATGATCCGGGCTCCTAGCGGGATGTTGGCCCCCTTAAGTCCGTGTGGATATCCTGTCCCATCCCAATTCTCGTGATGATGCCTAATAATGGCTTCAATCTCACCCTTGAAGTAGGACACCTGATTAGCAAGATCCGCGCTCATGACGGGGTGAAGCTTGATCAGCCGCCGTTCATCCTCTGTAAGCTTCCCCGCCTTTCTAACGATCCCGGCCAAATCTAGATTGATCTTGCCAAGATCGTGAAGATAGGCAGCTAACTCTATCTTCTCTGTCGTAGCTGGAGAAAGTCCCATTGCTTCGCAGAGTCGGCGTGTGTACGTCGCAACGCGATCCGAATGCCCTGCCGTATAAGGGTCGTGCATCTCGATAACCTTTACTAACGTTCTTACTGTCTCACGGTAAGTCTTCTTCAAGTTCAGGTACTGGCTATAAGCCAAGCGTACGAATAGAGATGGAAGTGCTAAAAGCAGGAGACCGATGACCCCCAGACCTTCATAGGCAAAAGCGATTGCCAAGGCGATCGGTGCGGAAGTGAGTTCATAAATCCAATTCCACTGAAAATTCCTGACCCAGAATGAACTAACATGCTCTCCATAAAGAACCCACGCTCCAACACTGACAAGCCATGTATTCGTCAGCCAATAAGTGACCACAGCAGCTGCAAAAGCCCCAAAAAAGTCCACCCCAAAGCTTAGACCAAAGGAACCGTGTATGGTGATGAAAGTAATCGAGGCCAGTGTTACACTTATGCCGACTTGCGAGGCATTGAAGAACGACTTGCCTATCGTAGTCCTGCGGCCCAGCAGCTCCGCTATAAGGATACCTAACGATGCCGCGCCAGTCGCCCAAAATGTGGGGAACTCTATTATGAGCGCCCAATAAATAATGCCCGATACACCGATTGCAGCATTTCCCAATGGGACTCTGAGGGGGAATGTTTCGGCGAGAGCTGCTAGGGCCACGAAGGCAGCAAGGCCCCATAGACTGGGAACAGATTCCAAGGCCGAGGATAATAGATTAGCCTCGGAGAGAAGAAGGAGCGAAGCCAGGGCGAGGGTCAATCGCCGTAGTCTTCGTTGACCTTGCAGTTCGTCCATATTAGCTAACGAAGAAGGGGCCGCAGAACCTTACGTCAGCGTTGCAGTAGTACCCAGCCGCAACAGGAACTGCCATAGTGCCAGCAAGTTAGCGGCGAAACCCGGGCTGTTTTCGATTAGCAGCGGAGCAATCAAAGGCATGCACCTCCTTCCTCAGGACTCGGTCCGGCTTCCGCTCGCCGGACGGTGCGCTCCGCTCTTTGATTGTGACCCGCTCAGCTCAGGATTACTGCTCTGTCGTCAAGTTCTTTGGCCCCTTTTCTTGTAGGTTCGTCGCCGTGGCGGGAGTCGGACTACCCCGCCTCTCCACGCGCTTGCCAGAAACGGTTGAGGGCGTCGAGCACCGCTCGCGCCGTGGCGTCCAAGGCGTCGCGATCGACGATCGCCGCGCCGTGAAAGACCGGCCGCGAGTGCCCCATCCGGGCTCTCAGGATGGCCAGGACGCCCCTGGCGTCGCCGACCCGGAACTCCTCGATCCCCTCCAGGGCCAGCGCCGTCCCCTCCTCGAGGGCGCTGGCGAGGGCCCCCACCGTGGCTCGGGCCGCCGCCAGCATGCGGGTCCGCGGCATGTCGGTGTCGCGGACCTGGCCGCGGTAGAACTGGCCGCCGATCTCCAGGTCCACCGTCACCTCGACGTAGAGCTCCCCGTCGGGCACACAGCGGACGGCCGCCAGCCGGACCCGGCGGCTCTCTAGGGGCTCGGGCTCCTCCGCCTCCGGCTCCGCCGGCTCCATCCCCGGTTCTACCGGCAACGTTCGTGCCGGGACTTGCTCCCATCTGGCCGGATCCGGCCCGTTCCCGGTCGGGCCGCCGCCGTTCTGGACCACCCGGATCCGCTCGTGGTCCACGATCAGGCCCAGACCTGTCATCAACGCGGACTCCACGTTCCGCGTGATCCGCCGAGCCTCACCCGCCTCCGTGACGTGGATCTCGATCGAGCGGATCCCGCCGTCGGGGTCCTCCTCGACCTCCACCCCCTCGACCCCCGAAAGCTGGCCAAGAAGATCCCGGATCTGGATGGCGCGGTTCTGCGTCTCCGTCATGTGAAGGGTACCCCCCGGTAACCCGTGAACTCAAAGTCTAGAGCAGACTTGGACAGCTTGTCAACAAGATGACAGTCCTACTACGTTCCCGGTCGATACGAATCACTGCCCCCTGTTGAGCGAACCGGTTTCTGCGGCTCTGGGGCCGACTCTGCACTCCGTGGCGCCTCCTCCGTGCTCTCGGCTCCGGAATGAGAATCCCCCTCCGAGCATACTAGTTAATCATTCATTAGCATAGCTGGGCATTGATCGACATGCAGGCCGGCTCCAATTGCTGGTCGTCGTTCTCGGGACCGAGGACCGTCTCCGAGCTGCTGCAGCCCGCTATCAGCAGAACGATCATGGAAGCAACGAGGATCAGTGGCTTCATATGCCCCCCTTTTTCAGTTTTCAGCCCGTGCGACGGCGTATCCAAAGGCAAGGCTTGTGCCCGTTGGCGCCGACGCGTACACTGGAAGTCTAGTGATAGGCCGTTAGTAATCCGTTATTTTCCTGGCGGCAGCCCTCGATGTCACGTGAGGAATCCGTGATCCGGCTCCGTACCCTCGGCGTCCTTCAGCTCCGCGACGCCCGGGGCCGGGACTACTGCGGCGAGCTCCAGCCCAAGCGGTTGGCTCTTCTCGTCTATCTGGCCCACACGCCCCGTCGTTTCCATCGCCGCGATTCGCTGTTCGCGCTCTTCTGGCCGGAGGCCGGTTCCAGGCTTGCGCGGAACTCGTTGCGCCAATCCCTCTTTTCCCTCCGCAACACGCTCGCCAAGGGGATCCTCGCGGGGCGCGGATACGAGGAGATCGCGGTCACGGATCTCCTCTGGTCCGACGTGGCGGCGTTCGAATCGGCCTTGGGCGCCGGCCAGGTGGAGCGCGCCCTCGACATCTACCGGGGGCCGCTGCTCGATGGATTTCATGCTCAGAAGGTCGGGCGCGAATTCGAGGACTGGCTGGAGGGCGAGCGGATCCGCCTTCGCAATCGAGCCGTGGAGGGGGCCCTGTCCCTCGTCCGGCGGGAGGAGGCGCGCGGCAACTTGTCGGCCGGCACCCGCTGGGCGCGAAAGGCCGCGCGCCTGGATCCGGACAACGAAGCCATCCTCCGGAAGCTGGTCGACCTTCTCGATCGTGCGGGGGATCGCGTGGGGGCGGTGCGGGTCTTCGAGGCCTTCGCCGAGCGGGCCCGCACGCAGTACGAGCTCGAGCCGGACGGCCGTACGCAGGCCCTGATCCAGGCCGTGCGAGCGCGTTCCGAGCTGGGACGGCTTCCTTCCCTCCTCGAGCCCGGCATCCAGGAGCCGCCGACCAGCTTCATCGGCCGGAGGCGGGAGCTGGCCGCGCTGGAAGGCCTCCTCACGGATCCCGAGGTGCGGCTGGTCACCCTGACCGGCCTGGGCGGCTCCGGGAAGACCCGCCTGGCGCTCCAGTCGGCGCGCCGGATGGAAGGCCGGTTCGAGGCGGGCGTCGCGTGCGTCAGCCTCGGTGATCTCCGGGAGTCGGACTACGTCCTTCACGCGATCGCGCGCGGGCTGGGTCTCATGGAGAATCGCCAGCGTAGACCTCGTGA
>JBOHRW010000129.1:0-6862 GCA_050732935.1 Gemmatimonadota bacterium | reverse complement strand
CTCGAGCGCCACCCGGCGGATCGCGCGCTGACCCACCTTGGCGAAGAGCGCATCCCTGAGCTCGGCGAAGGCGGCGGACGCGACCCTCACGACCCCGTAGCCGACGATGAGCGCCACCGGCACGACGATCGCGATCCCCGCCGTCTCGGGTGCGAGGATGTCCACCGCGCGCTTGTAGAGGATGGGGACGTAGACGGTGGCGACCTTGGCGGCCAGGAGGCACGCCATGGCCAGGACGACCCGCACCCTCAGCTCGGGCTCGCCCTTCGGCCACAGGTAAGGCAGGAGCTGGCGGATCGTGCGGAGGTCGCCGTGCTTTCGCGTCATGGGGGCGGGAATTTACATCCGGCGGGGGCAGGAACTACGCTCCGTCGGCGACGGGAAGATCCGTCCCTCGGCCAAGACCGCCGCGCCTGATATCGGTTGGTTCAGGTCGCGGTGTCTTCAAGTCGGCAGGCGGCTTCCCATTCCGTCTCGAGTCCTAATTGCTGCACCCATCGACGGATGTACTCCAGGTCGAGTTCGCCGACGCGTATTCTGAGGATACCGGCCGCATCCTCGAGCTGCCGCTTCGATCCGCCAAGTTTCGCCCATTCGAGTTTGGCGATGACAACATCCTCCGCCGTCGCGATGGAAAGCTTCCTGCCCTGAAACTCGACAACACTCCTGCGCTCGAACTCCTGGCGACTGAATGGTCGCGACTTCCGAACTATCAGATCCAGCTTCCAGCCCGTGGCAAAATCGATGATGTTGAATTGCCCTTCCCGTTTCTGAGCGTCCAAAGCAGCATCCTCGTCGACGTAGTACTCGGATTCCGGGAGGAGCCTGACGAGGGCACGGATCTGGTCCGCGGTCGGCGCGACCACAAAGTCGATGTCCTGGGTCGCTCGAGGAGCGCCGTGATAGGAGCTGGCAAACGAGCCGGTGAGCATGTATGGGATATCTGCCCGTTCGAGAGCGCCGATCACTCGATGGAACACTTCCTCCGTGATCAACGAAGGGGCGGGGGCAAGGAGCCGGACAGGAACGAGTAGCGCAGGAGCTCCCGCTTCAACTCGAACTCCGACCAATCCGGGTGCCGGTTTCGCAGGCGTGTCAAGGAGAGCTCTCTTGCGGCCAAGCTCATCTCCAGCGCCACTCGAAGTCGATCAGCGCCGGTGAGCTTCCGATGGATACTCGTCTGGACCGCTTCTGCTTGAGGGCTTGTGTCTCTCACGTTGCCTTCAGACTTTCTAGCGATTTTGCGATGGAAGAGAAGTTGCGGATTCTCGAAAAGACGCGCCAGCGTCTCGAGATGATTCGCTTGCATCGTCGTTCGAAGGTAAATCGGGAGCAAAAGGCGGACCACGCGAGACGGTCATGTCAGCCGGCCATCCACCCGCCGCGCGCCATGCGATCCGGCCGGCCAACTCACGACCGGTCGGCGACCCCCAGATCCCCAGCCAGTAGGTCAGGTGCTTGCATGATGAGATCGTTCGGGGTCGTCCTTGTCAGGCTGGGTATCTCGCTCTCCGACTGAGCCCGTTCCACTTGCGGCATTTCACGATCTGGTATATTGCCATCGTCATGACGGCGCTCGCCGGGAACCTCTCCCAGCCCTGGCCCTGGTACCTTGCCGGCCCGACGATCGGGCTCCTGGTCGCTCTGCTTCTTCTAATGACCGGCAAGGGCTTCGGCGTCTCGTCCAGCTTCCGGCACCTCTGCGCCGCTGCCTTACCCGGCCGCGCCGAGTATTTCCGCTACGACTGGGAGCGGATCGGCATGTGGAACCTGGTCTTCGTGCTCGGGATGCTGGTCGGGGGCATCATCGCGGGCTGGCTCTTCGCGAACCCGGAACCGGTCGCGATCTCCGCGGCGACGCGCGCGGATCTCGCTGCGCTCGGCATCCGAGACTTCGACGGCCTCGTCCCGGACGACCTGATCGGTTGGGGGGCGCTGGCGACCCTGCCCGGCTTCGTGGCGATCGTCCTGGGCGGTTTCCTGGTCGGCTTCGGCGCGCGCTGGGCGGGCGGCTGCACGTCCGGCCACGCGATCACCGGCCTCGCCGGCCTCCAGAAGGCGTCGCTCGTCGCGGTGATGGGCTTCTTCGCGGGCGGGCTGATCGTTACGTACCTCGTCTATCCGCTGCTGCTGGGATGAACGACCGGACCGCACGCGCTTCGAATCGCGACGCCGCCGATTTGACCGCACCCGCGCCCCCGACGCCCCGACCCGCGCCTCTCCTGGTCTACCTCGTCTTCGGCGCCCTGTTCGGGATCGTGCTGGTCAAGAGCGAGGCCGTCTCATGGTTCCGGATCCAGGAGATGTTCCGCTTCCAGAGCTTCCACATGTACGGGATCATGGGGAGCGCCGTCGTCACGGCGGCAGCGCTGATCGCGGTCTTCCGGCGCTTCGGCATCACCACCCCCGACGGCGAGCCGATGCGGATCGAGCCCCGGACGTGGCAGCCGTACGCGAACGGACTCGGCGGGCTGACTTTCGGGCTCGGCTGGGGACTCCTCGGCGCCTGTCCCGGGCCCTTCTATGCGCTGCTCGGCAGCGGCGTCACGGTGATGGCCGTTGCCCTCGCGGGCGCGCTCGCGGGTACGTGGACCTACGGCCAGCTCGGGCCGCGCCTGGCTCACTAGCACGAGTCAGTCATGCCCTACGCCGCCTACCCCGCCCCCTTCGTCTTCGACAAGAAGAACGGCACCAAGGAGATCCAGCAGTGCATCTGGGGCGACACGATCGAGGTCCTGGGCCCCGAAGAGGACGGCTGGGTGCCGGTGGACGCGCGGCTGGACAAGGGCTGGATGCGGTCCGAGGACCTCCAGGAGGAGCGCATCCTCGAGGTCGTCTTCGTCGACATCGGGCAGGGGGATGGCTGCTTCATCGTTACCCCTCGCAACAAGCTCATCCTCGTCGACGCCGGTCTCGGGAACAACATGGTGCGCTTTCTCCGGTGGCGCTTCAACCTGCGAGCGAACCCCGAAAAGGTGGTCCGCTTCGAGAGCGCGATCGTCAGCCACCCCGACCTGGACCACTACGGCGGCTTCGATCCGATCCTCAAGCGCAACTTCGAGTTCGGCGCCCTCTACCACAACGGCGTGGTCGAGCGGAAGGGTCCCGATCGCCTGGGTCCGAAGGTGGGCCCGAATGGAGAGAAGCGTCTCACCGATATCATCGTCGACGAGGCCGGGCTCGCGACGATCATCGACGACCCGGCCAAGGTCGGGGAGATGAAGTATCCCAACCTGCTCAAGCTGGCCCGCGACGAGGCGGGGATCTCCAAGATCCGGATGCTGAGCGCCCGCGACGAGCACCTGTCCGGCTACGGGCCGAGCGCCCAGATGACGATCGAGGTGCTCGGCCCCCTGCCCGAGGAGCAGCCGGACGGCTCGCTCCGCCTCCGCTGGAAGTCGAGCGACGGGATCACCAAGAACGGCAACTCGGTTATCCTCATGGCCCGTTACGGCAAGGTGAGGATGCTTCTCGGCGGGGACCTGAACCGCCCGTTCGAGGAGCTTCTGCTCGAGCACTACACGGGTCTCGATCCGCGACCGGAGACCGAGGAGGACCGCCTCGCCCTTGCGGTCGAGGCGCGCAAGCGCCTCCGGGCCGACGTCGCCAAGGCCTGCCATCACGGGAGCGCCGACTTCACGAGCCGCTTTCTGGAAGGGATCGACGCCATCGCGACCGTCGTCTCGAGCGGCGACGAGGAATCGCACTGCCACCCGCGACCGGACGCCCTGGGCGCCATTGGCCGTCGCGGGCGCGGCGAGCGGCCGCTCATCTTCAGCACCGAGCTCGCGCGCTCGAGCCGGGAGACGATCGAGACGCCGCAGGCGATCAAGGACAAGGTCTCCGAGCTCCTCGAGCTCCGCGACCAGGCCACCGACGAGGCGATGAAGAAGACCCTCCGAGAGAAGATCCAGGCCACGATCTCGAGAGTGGAACGGAGCGTGGCCGTCTACGGCGCTATCAACCTCAGGACGGATGGCGAAAAGCTGCTGATGGCGCAGAAGCTCGAGCGGCCGCGGCCCAACGGTGAGAAGTGGGACTACCATCTCCTGGAGGCCGACGAGAGCGGGGAGCTGCGGTATCTAGGAGAAGAGTGACAGAGAAAAGCCCCCACCGGGATTGCCGGCGGGGGCTTCCTCTATCGATCGCTCGAGGCGACCGCGTCGGTCCGTGGCCTTAGACGGTGACGGGCCGCGTAACGTTCGCGGCCTGCGGGCCCTTCGGGCCCTCCGTGATCTCGAACTCGACCTTGTCGTTCTCGGCGAGAGACTTGAAGCCATCCCCGCCAATGGCCGAGAAGTGGACGAAGACGTCCGGGCCGCTCTCCTGCTGGATGAACCCGAACCCCTTCGCGTCGTTGAACCACTTCACGGTGCCGGTATGTCTGGTCATGCGTCTTTCCTTTGTCGTATTGCGTTTCACCCGGCTTCCGCCGGTGTCTCTCAGGCCTCGGGTATCGCGCACAAAAAAGCGCCGCTCTCTTCGGTCTTCCGTCGAGAGTCCGGCGCGTCGTTTCGAACGGTCGTTCCCTTGGACGAACTGCTCTTCCTGAAAGCCCGTAGAGAATAGACGGTTTCACTCGCGAAGTCCAGTGCCGCGTAGATCCACCGATAAGAGAAGCCCCCACCGGACGAACCGACGGGGGCATTCTCTATCGCGTGGTCGCTCGAGGCGACCGCTCGGTCAGGGCCTTAGGCGGCCCGGGTGACGTTCGCGGCCTGAGGGCCCTTCGGGCCCTCCGTGATCTCGAACTCGACCTTGTCGTTCTCAGCGAGGGACTTGAAGCCCTCCTGGGCGATGGCGGAGAAGTGGACGAAAACGTCCGGGCCGTTCTCCTGCTGGATGAACCCGAAACCCTTGGCGTCGTTGAACCACTTCACGGTACCGGTGTGTCTGTCGGCCATGCGTCTTTCCTTTGTTGTGTTCGTTTCCCCGGCTTCCTGCCGGGCTCTTTCAGGCCTCGGGCTTCGCGTACAAAAAACGCGCCTCTCTCTTCGGTCTTCCGTCGAGAGTCCGGCGCGTCGATTTCGAACGGTCGTTCCCTTGGACGTACTGGTTCTTCCTGAAAGCAGGGAGATTATACCCGATTGGGGGCAGCCCGTCAAGCTCTTTTCGCTTCCGCACCGTCCCGAGCCACACCCCCCCGGGGGGCTGGCGGCCGGCTTCACTGGCCCAGGCGCTCGGCGAGCCCCGAGCGTAGGCCTTCAAATCAGGTCGCGGACCGCTCGGAGCCCGGCCTCGACCTCCTCGGGCGTGTTCCGAATGGAGGGCGAGAGGCGGAGGTGCTCGACCGCGTAGGGGGTGACGGTGGCGACGATGTCGCGGTCGCGGAGCGCGTTGACGGCCGCCCACGCCGCTATGCCCTCGACGTCGCAACAGACGATCCCCGAGGACAGATCCTCCTCGATCGGTGTGATGAGCTGAACGCCGTCGATCGACCGGAGGCCCTCCTTGAGCTGCCGGGCCAGGGCGTGCGTCCGCTCCCGGACCCGCTCCTTGCCGATCGCCTGGTGGAACTCGAACGCCGGCGCCATCGACCAGCGGTGCTCGAAGGGCTTGAAGCCGCCGGGGGTCATCCGCGGGCCGTCGGGACGACCTTCCGGGCCCGTCCCCTGGAACCAGGCCGTCCATGAGGCGCCATCCCGGAAGCTCGGAATGGAAGGCCGGACGTGCGCCCAGCGATCGCCCCGCCCCCACAGGATCCCGGTGCCGCGCGGGCCGAAGATCCACTTGTGGGCGCCGGCCGCGAGGAAGTCGACACCGAGATCATCGACCGTCGCGTCCTCGATCCCGAAGCCGTGGACCCCGTCCACGCACAGGAGGACACGCTCCTCCTCGTCGCGGTCGTCGTTGACTTCGTCGACCGCCTCCGCGATCTCGGCGACCGGGATCTTGAGCCCGGTCCCCGAATGGACCCAGGTCAGGGCGACGGCACGCGTCCGGGGCCCGATCGCGTCCCGGATCCGGTCGACGATCTCGTCCGCCGAGACGTCCCCGATCTCGTCATAGAGCCGGATCTTCCGCACCGTGGCGCCCGTCCGCTCGCTCGCCTGACGCAGCGACTCGTGGGTCACGTAGTAGTCGTGCTCGGTTGTCACGATCTCGTCGCCCGCACGCAGCCGGAGGCCGATGTAGAGGATCCCCAAGCCCATCGTCGTCGAGTCGGTGAGCGCGATGTCGTCGAAGTCTGCGCCCATGTAGTCGGCCGCGGCCTCGGCCGAGGCACGGGTCAGGCGGTCGTCGTTCTGCTCGTAGTAGAGGGTCGGATTTCGGTCCAGCGCCTGCCGGTGCTCATCGATCGCGCTACGGACCGGCCACGGATGGCTCGCGAGCAGCATCGCCGATAGATCGATCGGCCGATCGGCGACCAGGAACTGCCCGCGGACGGAGCCCCAGTCCTCAGGGTCGAAGGGCGGGGGCTCACCGGACGGGAGGTCGCGGAGAGCGCCCCGGGACCTCCCGGAGCCCGCGATTCCGGTCCCGCCCAGCATCCCGCAGGCACCGCTCAGGCCGGCGGCCAGCGCGCTGGTGGAGACCAGGAATCGGCGGCGGTCCATGACCATGGATGGATTATAGGTGGAGGCGAACCACGGGCTCCGTCATATCGCTAACTCGGCGAGGAGTCGATGGGTCTGGCGCCCTCAGTCAATCACCAATCTGAGATGGATTGTCTGTTTGATGGACCTCTTGGGCGTTACCCGCTATCGTGTAACTACTAAATCTGAAGGTAGCGAGGAGTTTCGTTGACATAGAGCGGGAAAAGAGAAAGCATGAGGCACCAACCCACCTGCAAGTGAAGGAGGTGCCCCATGCTTCCAGTGGAGACGGAGCTCCACCTGCGTATGAACGTAATGGGCGCGGG
>JBOHRW010000128.1:0-2737 GCA_050732935.1 Gemmatimonadota bacterium | reverse complement strand
ATATATGGTATCGATCATCATAATAGGCAGAAAATGTACAAAATAGAGTATAAATTACGTATGAATAAAAAATATTCTCCTTATCTGAGAAAGTGTGATGCATGAATATGACACTTAACATTCTAAGTACTAAAGCTCCATATATGCAAGCTACAGAGGAGCTAGTTACACTTCCTGAGTTAGGTGGAAGAGGAATACTGATCTTCCCTTTGTATGGATCGTGAGCTTGCCAGTAGTATTGTTGATAGTCTGAAGAAGATGGCTTATTCTTATTTTGTCTATGTCCTAATTTTATACTTCGAACATGAATTCTTGTTTTTCTTTTTCCTAATAACAATCTGTTCATTTGTCTAGTTTCGAATTTCGGTATTTCTTTTGATGTATGAGGACAGATTTTCGAAAATTCTTTGTATATCGCTCTTGAAAAGGATCTATCAAACTCTTTATCATCAGGAGGAAATCTTATCAATGCTGTGTGCAGCCGCAGGAATACAGTAGCCGCGTAATTCCATGC
Organism: Gemmatimonadota bacterium; assembly: GCA_050732935.1. Classification (GTDB taxonomy): domain Bacteria; phylum Gemmatimonadota; class Gemmatimonadetes; order JACCXV01; family JAHWKZ01; genus DASRVA01. The sequence continues at coordinate 2,223 of JBOHRW010000128.1, read as the reverse complement.
CTGTGCAATTGTTGTTATTTCGTCAAACCTAGGTATACTATTTGTCCTCTTGACCCACCTCTTTGTAAGAAATCCTCCTATACGTTTGCATCTAGGACATAAGAGATTACTGCGTTTTCGAGGCATTGAAAGGTATCAACTATTTAGTTCTATTATAGATGATAAATAGTTTACATAATTAATGGTAAAATGTGATTATGCATTCAGAAAAGTGCAGGGTATAGTCGGAGAATATTCATTTTCAATTGTTTTACCTAAGTCGTTCGCCCATGATCTACGAATTAGCAAAGGAGACTATGTCAAGGTAACTCAGGAGGATGGCAGAATCATAATTCAGAAAATGAACGGAGAGGAGAAACAGTAATGGGGTATCATAAATCGTTAACTTCAAAAACAAAGGAAAGACCAAAAGTTGATCCTAATCGCGTTCAGGATGATTTGGAAGAAGATATCCAGAAAATAATAAATGAGGATCAGATAGATATTGAGAAGAAATTCCAACCAATTTTCACCGCTGTAAGGTTGCAGCGTAATAACGGCAATATGAGAGAAGATGTAGCCAAGAAATATGAAGTATTCCTGAAAAGTGTTAGCCAAGTAATGAAAGCTCATAACATAATAAGCATCAATATTGGCTATTTCGTTGATCCTTATTCGGTTAACAGCCCTAACTACGCAGTTCTTGAACTCACGCCACAAGGCGTGATTGCGAATCACTGTGATAGAACAATAGAGGTTGAGAATGTGCTAGACGTGCTATATGATCTTCAAGAACCAGAACAGATCTTACGAAGTCTCATCTATAAGATTGTAGAGGAAACCAAGATTAATAAGAAGTGGATTTCAGAATTAGAATCTAGTCTAGAATTTGCTGAGAGAGCTATAAGGAGTTCAAAAGACCGATCTACAGAAGCCGATAATCCGATTTCAGGTACCGAAGAATAATTTGAGTTGAGTGTGTGAAATGGCGATACATGGAGATCGTAGAAATGATAACAAACCAAGACGCAAAGTACTTTCAGCAAGGTTAGAAAATCTATTTAAAGAGATTAATAAAACGTTTGGTCGTGCAAAGGATCTAGTGCTGGAAGCCTACAATCTCGCGATACAAGAAAAGTATACTCCTCAAGAAGCTAAAAAGTTACTGCTTGATAATATCACTGTATTCAAAAAAACTCAAATCTATGCCTATCTACCATCAGAGTGCAAAAATCCGATTAAGCAAAAAGCAGGATCAGTTAGTCACAAGTCAGAGGTAAGTATTCCGGAGTCGGAACAGAATACTGAGACAGCATTTGACCCAAATTCCAATGAACAGTACTCGAACGATCGTATATCACAACATACTAAGAAGGAGGTAACAGAATTAAGTGCGAAAAAGTTGCCAAAGGTTTACTACAAGAGCTTACCCTTGGTAGGAAATTGAACTCTTCCTCTTCAAGTACATATCTACCCAGAGAATGATGAATGTTTTTTGGAGGTTGATAAAGAGGCAGCTCGAAATGTATTTGTCAATATCTGTAAGGAATTGGGCCAAAGCTAAATCCAACTCTTTGTACTCGTGTAAGTTGGAGAAGAGCTTGTTTATGTTAGATTGTTATACTATCAGACAAGAATACTACTCAAGGAAACGGATATTTGCTTAATGACACCTTGATGACAGTGACAGGTTACGGGGGCTGTTCACCTCAGGACTTTCGGAAGGGTAATTGTAGAGGCTTTGAGTGATCTGATGGATGCCATGATAACGCATATACATTACTTAGTTCATGATGAACGAAGGCCGATCTCGTATCTTGACTTCACAAAATTTGAAGTTGATGGACATGAATATAAAATGGCACATGGTACGTTTAGGAATAATGTTTCTCGACTGATGAAGGAAGGACTAATTGAAGTTTCATTCAAATCGAATATTACTTTCTATACTCTTAGAGGCGTAAAATTCGGCAAAGCGAACAAAATGGCAATGACAGGTAACCATACGGGGGTTCCCCGCCCATTGCTACCAACAGCACTATCAACCTATTCTTCTAACCCATTGTACAGAATTGTCAGAGATCTTCCATTAGACAGAAGCTCAGTTCACGATATACGTTTAAAATTTACTAGTCCACAAATTTACGCAATCACGTCATGGGCAATTACTAATAAAGCTCTAGGTTATGATTACACCATAAACTCTCGAAGCAAGGACATACTATTGCCGGCTTGGAAAATAAG
>JBOHRW010000127.1:0-4282 GCA_050732935.1 Gemmatimonadota bacterium | reverse complement strand
CAGGCCTTCCTCGACCAGGGGAAGGACCTGGATCGGCTTGGCGGCGCTCCGGAACCAGGCCCGCCGTTGCGGATCGCCGTGGGCCGAGAGGAGACCGCCGTCGGCATCCACCACGGCCGCGTGGACGACGTGCACCGATTCGACGTGACCTCCGCGCCAGACTCGGACCCCAGGCGGCGCTTCGCGCCCCGGCTCCTGGTACCGTTCGAACTTCATCGATGGGGTCGGGTCCCGAGCGCCTCCTCAAGGGCGGCGAAGCGGCGGGGCGGGAGGATCGTGTGGAGGAGCCGCCAGGTACGGGGATAGCCGCTGGCGAACTCTTCGGAGCGCGATCCGGCGTACCACTCGTACAGGTCTTCCGGGGTGTCGAGGTCGCGCGCCGGCTCGAGCAGTTCGGCCTTCAGGCCCGCCGCCTGGGCCCGGCTGCGGGTGACCTCCAGCACTTGGGCGGTGCTCCAGGGGATGTCCTCGAACAGCTCTGAATGGGGCTCTCGAAGGCCGACCAAGTAGTAGCCGCCGTCCAGGGTCGGGCCCAGGACCACGTCGGCCACCCCCAGCGCCGCCGCGGCCGCGCGGATCCGCGTAGCGGTGAGACCGGGGCAGTCGCTGCCCACCGCCAGAACGGGCCGCTCCCCGCTGCAGAGCTGGCCCAGGACGCCCGCCAGGCGCTCGCCGAGATCACCCGGTCCCTGGGGCAGGAGCCGGCGCGATCGGCCGAGGAGCCGCTCGAGCATTCGGCGCCCCGCTGCCGGGGCGAACGCCACCACGGCCTCGGCGCACGACTCGACGACGTCGAGCGTGTCGAGGAGGAGCGCCGTCTGGAGCTCGGCCGCCTCGCCGGCCCTCAGGATCGGGATCAGACGAGTCTTGACCCGCCCCGGCTCAGGGGCCTTGGCGAAGACAGCAACCAGGGGATGGCGCGGACGGTGTGCCTTCCGCTCGTTGGAAGGCGCCCCCGCGCGCGCCGGCGCACCGGCAGGGGAACGGTCTTGCGGGGAACGACGAGGCGGTCGGCTCACCCCGCCAAACTAGCAGCCGTTCAGGTCCCGGACAGGGAAGGGTCGGGTCGGAAACGTTACAGCCGGAATGGATCGACTTATCGCCCCTGCTCGCCGCTTTTCCACTCGAGCGCCCCGTACAGAAGCTGGGGGTCCTCGCTCGGGCCCGTCTGCTCGAGGAAGGGGCCGCTCTCGAACCGGCCATACCCCACTGAGGCGGTCAGGCCCGGCCTGACGCCGTAGCTGACGAGGGCGTCGATCTCGCTTCCCAGGTCCTTCGAGGCTCCCGGTTCGGTCTGTCTTACGATGGCCCCCGAGGGGCTGTACACCGAGTCCTCCTCACTCGCCCGCCAGAACCGATGCGCCTGGAGCGTGACCGTCAGGCGGGAAAGCGGCATCAGCCGCACTCCGCCGCTGATCGCCGCCACGTTTCGACGCCCGAGTGCATCGACGTGTCCGAGATACTTGTGTCCGCTGGCGAAGAGAGGGTTGAAGGTATTGACCTCTCCGCCCGGTTCGTCATCTCCGCTCCCGTAATCGAATTCCCCGAAGATTCGAGGCGCCCAACCCGCGTCCGGAAAGGTCCACCCGATCTGGCTGCCGATCATATAGGCCGAGATGTCGGCGTTCGAGACGTCACCGGCTTGATAGGCAAGCTCCAGATCGTAGTCCCATCCGCTCTCCGACTTACCCGCGAGCCGGGCCCCGACGGTGTGCCGGCGCTCGCGTCCCGCCGATCCGTTGAACGCGACCGAGTCTCGATCCAGCGCCAGCCAGTACAGGTCGTACTGCAGGCCTGGAGAATGGACCCGGGTGGCGTACACGCCATAAAAGTCGCACGTCTCGTCGCTCCAGTTGAAGTCGGTCAGCTTGATCTGCACGGGCCTGACGAAGAAGGCGTGCACCGACCAGTTCTGGCTGTCCAGGATGGCCCGGGCGCCGTCGAACGTCAGGCGCGTGTTCGCCCAGTCGGCCGGGCTCACCAATCGCTCCCGTCCGAAAAGGAGCTCCTGTCGACCGGCCCGCAGGACCAGGGGGGCTTCGCCGGCCAACGGAAGCGAGATATCGAGGAACCCGTTCTGCAGATCGAGATGGTCCTGGTCGGCCGGTCGATTCCCACCTGGAAGATTCCGCTCGGATAGAAAGGAGGACCGGGCCTGGACGTAACCTCGAACATGGCGGCCGAAGCGGACGTCCATGCCCAGCATGACGCGTCCAAGAACGAAGGCGTCTTCCCGGTCCACCCCGGAGCTGAGACCGAAGTTGCTCCAATTCTCGGCCCGCATCCTCGCCTGCGCGTCGAAGCTCACGCGCGGAGGCGGCGCTTCGGTTTCCCGAGGCGGGCCCGGCTGCGCCTGGAGGAAGACCGGGGGCGCCACGATCGACATCGCCGGCAGGAGAAGGGTCAGGGAAAGAAGGCGGCCTCTGCGTTGCGCCACTCCGGCCCAGCCTTCATCCGGCATGAACTCCGACGCCTCGGCCTCCCGGCGATAGCGGCGTCGCAGGATCGCCCTCTTGATGTAAAGAAACCCCACGGAGACGTAGGGAAACACCGACGCCGCCACGCTGTACGGGCCCATCGAGTGGTGCATGCCCCCGTGCGCGGACGCGGCATGAGCGGGCTGGGTGACGCTGGCCACCAGCAGCTGGGTCAACATGTCCATGGCTCCGGCCTACGCCGCCAGCGCTTCGTGCGGCCGCGGGCGGCGCACCGGGCACGAGCACTGGGCGTCGTTCTCTTCCCCCGCCGGCGGGAACATGTGGTAGTACATACCGATCACCATCGGGATGAACACGACCGTGTTGTAGAAGAGATGGAGCTCGACGCGCGGGATCCAGAGCTGGACGATGCTCGTCGGGACGGGTGCACCGAACAGGCTCTGTCCCACGAGCGCCTGCCCCTGCAGCAGGGCGTGCTCGATATGGTGCCAGAACTGGATCCAGAAGCAGATCATCCACCACGTGTACGAGTGGCCGGTGAAGCCTCTCCGCAGGATCCAGATCCCGGTCAGCATGACCACGGCGTAGCCGTAGTGAAGTGCCTCGCTCGAGGCCAGCCCGGGGAAGTACAGCCCCAGGAAGCCCCGGCTCTCGGGTCGGGGCCAGTCGAGCACGTAAACCTGAACCGCCTGCGCCAGGTGCTCGGCCCAGTGCGCCAGGACGATCAGCATGAAGACCTGGAGCGCCCGTTCGTGCCAGCGGTGGTTGAGTCGATCCAGGACGCCGCTGTCCGGCGTCAGGGTCAGCGTGTGGGTCACCATGGGGGGGGTCGCCTCCGATTCCGGCTTGGGTCGGCCTGGACGAGACCCCACTATATCATGATCAAGGTCCCTTTTCAATGGGCTATTTATACACCAATCAGTATAGAACTAGGCCCGGAGACCGTTCGCGGCTACCCCTGCTCCGGGAAGGCCAGAAGAGCGGTATCGACGACCTCCTCCAGCTCCGCGCGGGTGGCTCCGCTGGCCGCCTGGACCTGCATGCCCAGGTGGATCGCCTGGATCAGGCGGGCCAGCGCCACCGGGTCGGTATCGGGCGGGAGGTCGCCCCCGTCCACGGCCCGCTGAAACCGCGCCGCGAGCGCCGCCTCGCCCGACCTGCGCCGAGCGAACATCTCGCGCCGCAGGCTGGCCGGTCGGTCACCGTAGGAGAGGCTGCCCCGCACCCAGAGACAGCCCGTCGGACTGCGCGCGTCGGTGGCCAGATTCGCGCCCCCCTGAAGCAGCCGCTCCACCACCTCGCGGGCGGTCGGCGCGTCGAGTGACTCGCGGAAGTAGCCGAAGGGGCCCCGCGCGTAGTGGTCGAGCACGTTTCGGAAGAAGGACTCCTTGTTTCCGAAGGCGGCGTAGAGGCTCGGGCGGTTCACGCCCGTCGCCGCGGTGAGGTCGGAGAGCGAGGTGCTCGCGTATCCCTTGCGCCAGAACACGCGCATCGCCCGATCCAGGACATCCGCGGAATCGAAGGTGCGGGGACGGCCGCGACGGGGGGCATCGGATCGTGTTTTCATACCGCTTGATACTATAATAGGCCGCCGAGAAAGGCAATGGGAGAGGCCATCCCGCGCGTATTCCTCCGCCCCCGCGACGTGCAGCGACGGTTTGGTCTGTTACCGTCGTGGCCCGGCGGCACGTTCAGTGCTTCGAGAATAAAAACGGATTCGGGGTCGCTGCTTAGAGACCGATCAGGCGGAGTACGTCGGACGTCAGCGCCAGCACCATCAGCAGCACGATGAACGCCAGCCCCACCTGCGACAGCCGCACCTTCTGATGCGCCGACAGGGGCCG
>JBOHRW010000126.1:0-1614 GCA_050732935.1 Gemmatimonadota bacterium | reverse complement strand
GTCGAGGGTCGCGGGATCGAGGCGCCCACGGCGGTCGACTTCGAGGCGCTCGCCGGCCGGGGGGTCCGGGGCTTCGTAGATGGCCGTGAAGTCGTGATCGGCACCGCTCCGCTTCTGAACGAGCGGGGCATCGACCTCGGTGGCCTGGCCAGAGAGCCCGCTCGGGCCGTGGTCGAACGACTCGCGGACGAGGGGAAGACGCCGGTCCTGGTGGCCCGGGAAGGGAAGCTGCTGGGCGCGATCGCGGTCGCGGACACCGTGCGGGAGGGATCGGCGGAAGCGGTGGCCGCCGTGATGGCGCAGGGGCTCGACGTGATCCTCATGACCGGCGACAACCCGCGCACCGCAAAGGCCATCGCCCGTCAGGTCGGGATCGAACGCGTCCTGGCCGAGGTCCTGCCGGAAGAGAAGGAGGAGCGGATCCGCGCCCTCCAGGAGGAGGGCCGGGTGGTGGCGATGGTGGGCGACGGGATCAACGACGCCCCGGCGTTGGTCCGGGCCGACATCGGGATCGCGATCGGCACCGGGACCGACGTCGCCATCGAGTCCGGCGACATCACGCTGATCAAGGCCGACCTGCGCGGCGTGGTCCAGGCGATCGCGCTCTCCCGCAAGACCATGCGGACGATCCGCCAGAACCTCTTCTGGGCGTTCGTCTACAATGTGCTCGGGATCCCGCTGGCGGCGGGCGTCTTCTATCCATGGACCGGCCTCCTTCTCGCTCCGTGGGTCGGCGCCCTGGCGATGGTCCTGAGCGACATCTTCGTGATGGGGAACTCGCTCCGGCTCCGGACGGTGCGGCTCGACGGCGCTAGGCCCGATCCGTCCTCGGCGATCGAGGGGAACGGGGCTCCCGGCGGGATCGCGATCGCTGGGAGCGCCGCGGCATGACGCCGGTCGAATGGGCAGTCGCGCTCGGCGGGCTGGCACTCATCGCCTTCGAGCTCTGGTTCTTCCTGGGCGGCGTACCGGGGCGGAACCGGAGACCCCGGCGGTGATCGGCGGGCGCCGCTCGCCGCGGTGGCTCGCGATGCCCGCCCTGGTCCTGGCGCTCCTCGTCTCGGCGCGGGCGATCTCCCTGTGCTGTCTCGACGTGGCCGGGGCGCAGGCAGAGGCCGCCCGGCACGCGACCCACGGATCGACCCCGCACCATCGGTCCGAAGGAGAGCCCGCGTCCGGCCCAGCCCTGGCGATCCTCCCGACGTCCGATTGTGTCGTCCTGACCACCCCCGTCCCCGCTCTGCGCGAGCGGGGGCGCTCGGGCGACGCGGCGCCCGGGGTGGGCGACCCTCCTCTCGCGCTGGCGGCCGGAGTCGGCTATCCCGATGTGCCGGATCGCCCCGTCCGTCCCTCGCTCACCTCCGTCTCCCGAACTGCCAGGGCAGAGAACCCGCATCCCCTGCGGTTGTAGGCCGCGCGGTCTTCCGTTTTCGCGAACGACCCCGCGACATCAACAGGCAGGTAAACGATGCGGAATCCTCGACTCGCGACCGCGCTCGCCGCGCTCGCGCTCTGTCTCCTGGCCTCGCGATCGACGGCGGCGCAGGAGCACCGCCATCCGGAACAGGCCGGCGATTCGGTCGCAGCCGCCGATACGCCCGCGATGGCTCCCAT
>JBOHRW010000125.1:0-9387 GCA_050732935.1 Gemmatimonadota bacterium | reverse complement strand
ACACTACCACACGTGGTCCGCGCCTGTCAAGGCCCAAGATGTCGTAGGTGAGCTTTAGCTATCGGAAGGTGGTTTTCGGGTACGATCGCTTGTGACCAATTCTTCGACGCTCGGGCGAATGTCCTTGGGCCGGGGTTCAGGAAGCGGGGCATCCGCAACGAGCAATCTTTTCTCAGGCGTGACCAGATCGGCGTAGTCTCCCAGAAGCTTTGAAACCTCAACCAGTTCAATCTCGATGCCCTTCGACGCTTTTGCTCGCGCGGCCTCCTCATAAGCGCCCTTTGTGAAGCTGAATCCGTAGATGGTTCCATGATTCTTTTTGCTTCGCTCTACAGCCGTCTCGAAATTATCCACAACATTACGCCCGATGCTATCGCTCTGTTTTACTTGGATCGGGAAGTGATCGAAGAACGAGAAGCCGTCGATCCCCATGTCCCCGGACTTCTTTGTCGAGTGGGTACCATGTACTTGCTGGATGACCCAATTCTGAAACTCGAAAGGTTTTAGTTCTCGCAGCTGCGCTTCGGTTACAGGCATCCCGACCAGTTTGATCTCTCTCGCGCCGACCTTTTGCATCCGGCGCTTCATTAGACCAACCGCGGTCGGGGAAATGTCAATCCCGATCCATTGGCGCTTGCGACGGTGTGCCACGACCAGCGTCGTCCCGCACCCGGCGAACGGATCAAGTACAATATCTCCCTCATTTGACGAGGCGAGAATGATCCGATCTAGCAGCCGCTCCGGCTTCTGTGTCGGGTAGCCAAGCCGTTCCTTAGCGGACGGCATTGTGGGCTGAATGGGCCATACATCGTCCGGGTGCTTGCCTAGCGGATGCGGCTCATACTTTTCATACACCCGCTCGCCCCGGAACGCCTTGGCCTTGTACTTCAAGCGTTCTTTGGTTTCCTCCGAGTATTCGTCGCGCACCGGGTCCACGTTGAAGGTCCACTTCTTGCCCTTTGTGTAGAATAGAATGTTGTCGTGCCGCCTTCCCCATCGACGCGGAGAGACCCCGCCCCCGCGATAGTACCAGACGATCTCGTTCTGGAAGCGATTCTCGCCAAAAACCTCGTCCATCATTTGCTTCAAATAGTGGACGGCGTGCCAGTCACAATGCAGATAGATGGAGCCCGTCGGTTTCAGAATGCGGTGCATTTCGATGACACGCTCTCGCATCCAGCCAACATAGACATGAACGCCGCCCTCCCATCGATCCTCGAACGAGCGAATCTCGGCTTCGTCGCCCCAAATGACTTCGTAATAACGGTTTGAGAAGAACGGCGGATCGAGATAGATCTGGTCCACGCAATCAGCGGGGAATTGCGCGAGGCGGCGTAGATTGTCGTCGCAGTAGAGTACGCCGGTCTCCAGGAAGGCGACCGGAGGGGTCAAGCCGTCCCCTTGTCCTTTTCCCGCTCCCATCGACTCTGAGCGGCCTTCTTGGCGATCTGGGAGCGCCTACGCTTCGAGAGCTTGCGGGCACGGGCGGGGCCTCCCTTGAGGCCACCACGGCGGCCCAAGAGCCGGGCAGCCGCCCGGCGCTCTTCCTCCGTCGGTTCCTCTTCCGCCTCTGGTTCCTCGGTGGCCTCATCCACGATCCGGCGGGCGGCTACGTTCTCGTCCTCGTCGGCGGGCTTCCGCTTGGCGGGCTCTTTGCTGCTTTTGCGGTCAGGCATAATACAAGTATCGCATCAGTCGGCTAGCGCGTCAAGCGCATCCTCGGGGTCTAGCCCACAAAGCTTCTCCAGAACCAACCTTCGTTGCCAGCGAACCATAACAGTTTGCGCTTCAACATATCGTCTAATCTTGTTCCGGACACCCGACCCGATCCTTTCTCGGATCACGCTCGGATCCCGGGCAACATCGTCTTTGGCTGAAACAACCTTGCGAAGGGTGCTTATGTCGATCCAGGAATCATGCGTTAGACAGGTGATCTCTAGGGGAGAAACCGGGACTGCGGCATCCGCGGCTGGAGGGCACTTTGTCTGAATAAACAGAAAATAGTCCTGGTCGGGATCTACGCAGATGAAGGGTCGATGCTTGTTGCCGTGGGGAACCCAGGTATAGCAAACATCCCCGGGCTCCACTGTTTACATAACCAAGTACGGGGCCGTTTCCCGCAGATAATCAAGAAGTTCGTCGCGTTCTTCTACGTCATCGTCGATGATTGATTCATAATCCATGGGAACCGCTTCTATAGAAGGAGGCTTGTTGTCCCAGGCTATCCGATACGCGCGGTCTTGATGAGCCAAATCCTTCAGCTCATCAAAATTCAAGCCGGAACACTTTTCCAAACCAGCTCGCAAGCACTGAACATCGGTCCCCGACAGAAATTCTTCGTTTGGACTCCTTTGAGGATAGAATCTGGGATACTCTTCCATCCTGCGTTCCACGACTCCATCTAGGACAGTTCGAAGGTCATCCCCGTGCTTTCCTCCACTCCCCTTCAAAATGTCATAGGTGATTGATGGAACCATCCCGTGCTCCATTGCATAGTACCTGTCCCCGATCACCGGCCTTCCGTAACGATGCAGGTGCTCCTTGTCCGCGAAGTAGATCGCCTTGACAATGGTGTACAGGTCTATTCTTGGCTGCTCATTAGCAAGCCAGCAAATGACTTCTACCGCTTTTCTTGTATCAAAGGGGAAATTTATCGCCATGGTATCATCGGTGAGGGTCGCGGATGGGCGGCCGCGGCTTCCGATACCGCCAGAAGTATACCGAAGTGCCCGGACTAGCCGAAAGAATAACTTACCATAGTTAGAGTTGACTTTCAAACTGACCCACTACCCGAACCCGGAGATCGTCAACTGGTCCCCTTGCGGGCGACGACCTCCAGCCACGTGTTCCATCCCAGCGCGTCGAAGACGCGATGAACGAGTCGCTGCCACGGATCCCGTCGCTTGGCGTCGGCCCGGGTTCGGATGCCAAGCGGTCGGAAATCGTGCTTGTCGAGCAGCCGCGTCAGAGTCCCGCGCTCGAAGAAGGTCAGATGGTGTCCCGGAGAGAGATGACGGAAGGGGCGTGGCTTCAGGCCGACCTTGCTCCAGAAGCTCTTCGACCGGGACGTCAGGCTGCCCTCGTTCGGGACGAGGAGGTGAAGGATGCCCTCGTCCACCAGCAGCCGTCGGACCTCGACCAGAAACCGGTTCGGGTCGAGGACGTGCTCCAGCACGTGATGGGCGGCCACGACGTCGAAGGGCGCCAGGTCCAGGTCCTCGAGCGGTCCCACGCGAAGAGGAATGGCGGCGCGGGCGAACGCCTCTTCGTTGGCCGAGGAAAGATCCGCGCCGGCCAGCCGACCGAACCGTCCACCCTCCCGCGCCAGCCTGAGGAAGCTTCCCGTTCCCGCTCCCACGTCGAGCAACGAGGGTCTCGGGACCGGACAGAAGCGCAGGATCGCCTCGATCGAGGCTGCGTCGCGCTCCCGGACGAGGTCGCTCCCTTCCGGATCCCGCTCCCGCGCCCGGTGGCGCTCGAAGTAGTGGTCGCCGTAGACCCGCCGGTTCTCTTCGGCGCTCCGGCGGGGATTGAGGTAGCGCAGGCCACACCGCCGACAGCGGACGATGCGGTGGCCCTGGTACTCGAGCCCCCAGGGGTCGCCGTCGTCCGCCTCGCAGATGGGGCAGTCGACGCGCTCCCCGGTCACGGCCGCGCTCACCCTTCGGCCCGGCGATCGGGTGCGAGGTACGCGGCCGCCTTGTCCGCCAGCTTCGCGTGCTCGACCTCGAAGTCCCGCCGCAAGGCCTGGAGCCCCGTCCGGCTCGCGACGTTGTCGATGGCCAGCATGCTGAGCTGATCGCGGGTGACGGGGGGGCTGGGCAGAACGGCTTCCATCAGGGCCGCGCCGAGTCGGAGCGGCGCGACGGGAACGGGTAGGGTGGGCCGCCGGCGTCCCATCACGCCCATGAGGGTCGACACGATCTCGCGCAGCGTCATCACCTCGGGCCCGGCCACCTCGTAGACCGGCTCGACGCCGCGCTCCATCCGGGTCGCCTGCAGAAAGCACTCCGCCACGTCGCCCAGCCAGACCGGTTGAAAACGCGTCCGGCCGCCACCGGGCAACGGGACGACTGGGCTCCAACGGATCATCCGGGCGTAGCGGTTGAAGAAGTCGTCGTCACGCCCGAAGACGAGGGAGGGGCGGAAGATGGTACCGGCGAGCCCCGATTCCCGGACCATCTCCTCCGCCCGCCACTTGGTTCCGTAGTATTCACTCGCGTCGCGCCCCTGCTCGACCCCCAGGGCGCTCATGTGGATGTAGCGCGTGACTCCCGCGCGCCCTGCCGCCGCGAGGACGTTCCGAGTCCCCTCGACGTGTGCCTGCTCGAACGACTGGCGGCTCGTCTCCACGATGATGCCGACCAGGTGAAGGACCGCATCGACCCCTTCGAGCGCCTCGTCCAGCTCGTCGGGTCGCGCGATGTCGCCCCGGAAGAGCTCGACGTGGGGAAGACGGCTCAGCGCCTCGGCGCGCTCGGGATGGCGCGCCAGGCCCCGCACCCGCCAGCCGCGGCGGCTCGCCCGGCGCAGGACCTCCGAGCCTATGAATCCGGTGGCGCCGGTCACCAGGATCACGAGGCCACCCGCTGGTACCGTCGGCGATGGATGGGGCGCCCCTCGGCCCGGTACTTCCGCTCGTAGTTCGTCAGGTCGACCATGTCTTCGGGAATCTCGACAGCCTTCAGGCGCGGTTCCGATTCGAGGGCGGCGGCGGCTTCCGCGAAATACTCCTCGTGGTCCGTGACAAACCGGAACTCGCCGCCCGGCTCGAGCGCCTCGGCCACGGCGCGCGCGAATTCCGGGGTGACCAGGCGCCGCTTGTGGTGTCGCTTCTTCGGCCATGGGTCCGGGAAGTAGAGATGCACACGATGCACCGATCCGCCGGGGACCATGTCGGCGAGCAGTAATCCCGCATCCGCGCGCACGACGCGCACGTTCCTGAGGTCGCGACGGCGGATCCGGTCCCGGATGTGCTCCGCGTAGGCGCCGGCCCACTCGACCGAGAGGAAGTTGGTCTCGGGCGAGCTGCGCGCTGCGTCCATCAGGAAGGTGCCCTTTCCGGAGCCGATCTCGATCTCGACGGGACCGGCGTTCCCGTAGATCCCCCCCCAGTCGAGGGGGCGCGGAAGCCCGCGCTCCGGGAGCATGGGGTCCCACGACCCCGGCTCGGGATCCGGCTGGTAGCGATAGCGATCCGAGAGGAAATCGCGAACGGTCGTGCGGCCGATCTCCACGTCCGGATGATGGCGCCTCACGGCCTCGGCCACCAGCGCGACCATCCGCTTCACCGAAGGGGTGGCCTCGACTCGCGGCACCGGAAACGGCCGGATGATGACGCTGGCGTCGCTCTCGCGCTGCGCGAGATGCACGAGGAACCGGTTGGTCCGACCGCCTGCGACGACCAGGCATTCGGCGAGCGCGTGCCTTCCCGCCGCGTTCAGGTAGATGTCCCTGAGCCTCCACACGGTCCCGCCCTCGCGCTCCACGAAGGGCTCGATCGCCTCGGTCAGCTCGTGAAGGGGGGAGCTCGTTTTTAGAACGACGTGGGGCACCGCGAACCGGCCATTTTCAGCGACCTCAGCCCGCGATTTCTTCGCCGCCGTCCACTCCTATCACATTCCCCGTGATCCACTGCGCCTCGGGGCGCGCCAGGGCGACGAGCGCGCGGGCGACATCCTCAGGAGTCGTCAGGCGCCGGTGCGGGTTGCGGGCCTTCGCCGATTCGACCATCTGCTCGTGACCCGGGATCTTGCGGAGCGCCGGCGTGTCGGTGACGCCGGCCCGGACAGCGTTGACGGTGATCCCGAGCGGGGCGAGCTCGAGGGCGAGTTGACGGGTGTGGGCCTCGAGCGCCGCCTTCGCCGCCGAGACCGCCCCATACGAGTACCAGGCGTGGTTGTCGCCGGTCGACGTCATGGAGAACACCCTTCCCCCATCGCTCATCAGCCCGGCGCGGACCAGCTCCTGCACCCAGTAGACGAGCGTGTTCGCCATCACGTCGAGCGTCATCTCCAGCTCGCGCTGGGAGAGCCCGGTCCTGCCTTCGGGATCGATGTACGGCTTCAGGGTCCCGAAGGCCAGCGAATGCAGCACCACCTGGACCTTCTCCCCCGATTCCTTCAGCCGCTCGGCGATATGCTGGACGACCTCCTGGCGCTTCTCGGGATCGGCCGCGTTGATGTTGAAGAACTCGACCTCGCCGCCGATCTCCTTGATCGAGCCCACCACCTCGTCGACATGGGCGAGGGTCGACTTCCGATCGAGATGGACGCCGTAGACGTTGTAGCCCGCCTCGGCGAAGGCCAGCGCGGCGGCTTCCCCGAACCCGCTCGATGAACCCAGGATAAGTGCCCAGTCGGCCACGATGCGCTCCGTCGAATGGGTGAGGAAAACCGGTCTCCGGGCAGCGCCCGGCGGACCGGGCGCACAAACTAGTGGAGCCCGCCGGAGGCTGCTACCGAAGACCGGACTGACGGCTAGCTTGGGCGCGTGCCGATCCCTGGCCATCCCCCACTGTCCTCGATTATCCTCCTGCTCGCCGTCGGGATCCTCCGTTGCTCCCCGGCCGCCGGTGGTGACGCGGGGGTGCCCGCATGGCCCGACACGCTTCCCGCGGCCGCCGCCTTCGGCGACCCACGCGCGCTCACACCCAGGCGGGCGATCATCCACGTCCACTCCGTCTACAGCCACGACGCCTGCGACGAGGGCGCCCAGGACGAAGCCGGGCGGACGAACGAGGCCTGTCTCGAGCGTTTCCGCGAGGCCCTCTGCGCAGCGCGCGTGGACGCGGCCTTCCTCACCGAGCACGATCGCTGGCTGGTCCGCGCCGACTCGCTCGCCGAGGCGTTGCTCATCCGCGCCGGCGACACGCCCGTGACCGCGGACGGACGGCTCGTCGCCAACCGGCTCCCCTGCGGCACACTGCTCTTCGCAGGCGCCGAGAACGTCCTCATGCCCGTTGGATTCGACTCGCTCCCCGACGGCTCGCGCGACGAGCGGCGGGACTTCTATGACGCCCAGGATCGGCACGCGGCGGACCGCTTCCGGCGCTTCGGGGCCGTCGTGCTCCTGTCCCATCCCGAGGACCTGCCCCTCGAGCGCGTGGCCGAGTTGAATCCGGACGGCATCGAGATCTACAACCCCCACTCCAATTTCGCGCCCAAGCACCGCGAGGCTCAGGGGCTGTCGCGGCTGGGGGGGTTCGCCGGGCTGGTCCCGTTCGTCCTGCGTCTCACGAGCGCGCACCCCGATCTGGCCCTGCTCGCCATCTTCCACGCCAACCACGAGGCCGTCGATCGGTGGGACGCCCTCCTCGCGCGGGGCATGGTCGTCGGGTTCGGTGCCTCCGACGCGCACGAGAATTCGCTGCCGATCGCGCTCGCCGACGGCGAGCGCGGAGACTCCTACTCCCGCATGCTGCCCTGGGTGACGAACGTGCTGCTGACGACCCCGGGGGCGGCCGACGCCGGAGGGGCGACGGATGCCCGAGCGATCGAGCGGGCGCTGCGGCGGGGCCGGCTCTACACGGTGATCGAGGCCTGGGGAACGCCGAGCGGCTTCGACTTCCATCTGCGGGGACCGGAGGGGACCGTGGAGATGGGCGAGACGATCGAGTTCCGTCCCGGGCAGCGCATCGTGGTCGTGTCGCCTACGGTCTTTGGCCGTCCTTCCGAGCTTCCGGAGCCGAAGATACGCCTGCGTCTCTACCGTATCGACGGCCAGGGGCGGCGCATCCTCGTCGACACGCGTCAACCCATCGACGTGGCGGTCCCGGGCCCCGGGGCCTACCGCGTCGAGGTCGGGATCGTCCCCCACCACCTGACCCCCTACCTGGGGGAGACGGCCAACCGCTACCTGCGCGAGGTGCCATGGATCTACTCGAACCCGATCCGGGTCGTCGGGTCCGGCCCCGGGTCGGAGGACGAGCCCGTCAGGGGGGAAGCTGCAAGGATGGGGAGGGAGCGCCGTTGAGCGCGGCCCCAGGACGGCTCCTGCGGCGTCTCGTCACGCACGACGTCGCGACCGGGGAATCCACGGCCTACCCCGACTTGCGCCCCCTCGACGTCTCTCTCGGGATCCGGAGCGCCTTCACCGCGGCCTTGGCGGCCGCGCGGTCGATGCCCGGATGGACGATCGCCCTGGCCGACGAGTCGAAGGGATCGATCCGGGCCGAGGCCCGCACGCCGAGGCTGGGTTTTGTGGACGACGTGCGCATCGGTGTAAAGCCACTCGCTGACGGACGGAGCCGGATCCATGTGCGCTCCGCTTCCCGGATCGGAATCTACGATTTCGGGACCAACGCCCGGAGGATCCGCAAGTACCTGGACCGGGTGGGCACGCGCACGAGCGGTTGATCGCCGCTAATCCGTCCGCTCGGCGTGGATCGAGGGTTCCCCGTCGGCATCGTAGTCGATCGTCAGCGCGTACGTCCGACCGCAGGTCTCGCACTCCTCGGTGAACTCCTGGGCCCCGCGGCCCTGGTCCGGTTCCAGGAAGAGCTCGTTCTTCTCGCCGCAGTACGGACACGACAGGGTCGAGCTGTCGGTCGTCCGTCCGGGAACGGTCGGCGCCGGCGCACCCAGGTCGCGGTCCTGCACTTCGTCCAGCACGTCCCGTGGCCGGGGGTCTCGGGGGTCGTCCTCGGTGGAAGGTCGGTTCTCGGCAGACATCGTATTATCCTCCTTTCTGGTCCTATCCCCGTCCCCTCCCGGGAGTTCCGCGGGGCTCCCCCGGTTGCCGCCCCCCGAAGCGCCTCATATCTTCTCGATCCCGTTGGCGCGCCGCCAGATGCGGCCGCACGCGCTCCCCGGTAGCTCAGTTGGTAGAGCAGGTGGCTGTTAACCACCGTGTCGCTGGTTCGAGTCCGGCCCGGGGAGCCAAACCGTCATATCAATAGAATCAACAACTTACGGGTGCTGTTGTCGTTCGATCGCCTAGGCGATTGATCCTCAGTGCTTTGCGGTTGCCTTGGCCGCACTGGTCGATGTCCGCAACTGGCTGCCCGATCCGCGTGCTTGACAATCAATAAGCATTGGCCGGGACTATCTCGTTGACGAACCCAACATGGTCGTGATAGGATCTGGGCATCAGCAGGAGGTTCCCTTTGAAAGCACTCTTGCAGATGCCGGAAAACCCGAGAGCGCGGGATAACCACGATCCGCCCGGCGCACAGCCCGCTAGGGGGCAGCGAAAGCGGCTGAAAGGACGTGGGCACGCCGCAAGGCAAGCCGAAACGAGGCAATTGACCCGATGGGCTCGGGAGGTCCTAGTTACCTTCCGGGTCCTCCTC
The DNA here is from genome assembly GCA_050732935.1 of Gemmatimonadota bacterium. Lineage (GTDB taxonomy): Bacteria > Gemmatimonadota > Gemmatimonadetes > JACCXV01 > JAHWKZ01 > DASRVA01. The sequence goes on along the minus strand of JBOHRW010000125.1, from coordinate 95 downwards.
ATTTTGGTCCCTTCTTCTTGGTGGCCCGTTTCTTCTTCTTGGGCTTGTTCTTGGCCGCCTTCCGCTTCCTGGCCCGCTTCCGCTTCGCCTTCTCC
>JBOHRW010000124.1:0-5034 GCA_050732935.1 Gemmatimonadota bacterium | reverse complement strand
TGGATGCGGGCGAGCGCCCGGTCGTAGAGGAAGAGCTGGATCTTGTAGGCGGGCTGGGAGCCGCCGTTGCCGAGGTCGCCGCCGGCCAGGAGGTCGAGGGTCGTGAACTTGACGTCCACGACGCGGTAGTGCCACGGCCGGCCGCCGAGCCCGGGGGCGGGCCGCTCGGCCTCGGCGGGTTCGATCGAGCCGGGGAAGAGCCGGCCCAGGAAATCGCTCCGGACGAGGAGGTCGGGCGCGCCGTAGACCCGGTGCTCGGGGTCCCGGAGGACCCCCTGGTGGATCACCGGGACGCCCGCCCGCATCGCCTTCACGGTCGCGCGCGCCTTCTCGAGGCTCCGGATGTCGGCCGGGTCGCGGGCGATCGTGATCAGGGTGGGACCGGGGTCGACGACCACGGGCCCGAAGCGGCTGAAGGCGTCTTCGAAGATGACGGCCAGAACGCGGTCGCGGAGGTGGCGGATGACCGCCCCTTCGAACCGCGCGGCCTGGCGGAAGACGAAGCGCGTGAAGTCGCAGCGCTCGTCGTAGCCGGGGAGCTCGTCGTCCCGCGTGAAGCCCTTGGCGGTTCCGTAGAGGTCGAGCCAGTCGAGGAGTGGGTCTTGGATGACGAAGTTGCGGGTCTTGCTGGCCGCGACCCAGTCCGCCCAATCGGCCGAGGTCTCGGGGAGGACGGGCTCGCCGGCGTCGGTGTGGGTGAGGGCGGAGGGGCCCTGGAGAGCCTCCTGGCCGCGGCTCGTCTCTGTGGTGGCGCTTGGCATCGGTTGACCATGATAACCGTTGGGTGTGACATCGTCAGGGGCGGTCGGCGGGGCTCTTGCTTTCAGCACGTTGCCCGCGCGGGTTGCAGCCGAGGGTCGTCACCCCGCTGTATACTTGAGCAAATGGCTGATCGCCCCTGGACCTCGCGACGGAGGCCGAAATGACTCGCAAGCAACCACCGTCGAAATACAGACGCTCGAAAGCCACGTCCCCTGAACGCGAAAGGGACGGTGAGGCGGCTCACGTCCACACCTCCAAGGACGGGCGCAAGTTCATTCGGTCGGACGAGGTCATCAGGCTGAAAGCGGTTTCAGAGGCAGCTGGACAGGCTCGAGAAGATCGTGCAAGGCAGTTCCTAGCCGGCAGGATCAGGAACCGATGAGCTTATCGAGCGTCCGGGAGACCGCTTGAGATTCAGGTCAGGGGGATTTGATCATGGCGAACAACGATAGAATCACGATTGACCCGGCTATCATGCTGGGCAAACCGGTCATCCGGGGCACGCGTATCCCCGTAGATCTCATTCTGCGGAAGCTCGCGGAGGGGGCGTCGCGAGAGGAGTTGCTTGAGGCCTATCCCGATCTTCATCCGGAGGACGTCCAAGCCGCGATTGCCTACGCCGCTGACGCGGTCGCCCTCGAGGAGACCATCCTTTCCCCATCGAAAGGCTCTCCCTCGGAAAGCCGCTGAGCGTGCGTTTTCTTGCCGATGAGAGCTGCGACGCTGTTGTTGTTCAGGCCCTCCGGGAAGCAAGTCATGACGTAAAGACCGTTCGAGAGTGGCGTCGCGGCGCACCAGATGTGGATGTTATCGACGCGGCGCACTCCGAGGAGAGGATTCTCCTCACGGAAGCCTCCTCGCGGAAGAGGTCGCAGCGCTGAGATGAACAGACGACGGTTCCTGAAGAGTCTAGCGGCGCTGACGGTCCTCTCGACCGGCTGCTCGAGGGTCCTGCGGAACACGACCTCCAAGAGTGCGGTTGGACCCGCCCGTCGCGTCCGCCCGGGTGATCCGTCGTGGCCTTCAGAGGCCGGCTGGCAGACGCTGCGACGTCAGGTCCACGGGCGCCTGATCAAGGTCGAGTCGCCGCTGGCCGCCTGCCAGGCGTCGCCGGACGGGGCGTCCTGCGCCGAGCTCCTCAAGGGGCTCAAGAACCCCTACTACATCCGTGACCACCCTGCCCTGACACAGACGTCCGGTTGGGTCGACGCCTGGACCTCGGCCCCCAGCGTCTACGCCGTAGCCGCCGAGGAGACCTCTGACGTCGTCGTCGCCGTCCGCTTCGCTCGCGACCACGACCTACGGCTCGCCGTGAAGGGCGGCGGGCACAGCTACCAGGGCACCTCCTGTGCGCCGGACTCGCTGCTGGTCTGGACTCGTCGCTTGGAGGAGATCGTCGTCCACGAAGCGTTCGTCCCCGAGGGCTGCGCGGGGATCGTCGAACCGCAGCCGGCGGTGACCGTCGGGGCGGGTGCGATCTGGATGCACGTCTACGACGCGGTGACGACCGGGGCGGGCCGGTACGTGCAGGGTGGCGGTTGCGCGACCGTGGGCGTCGCGGGACTCGTTCAGAGCGGGGGCTTCGGCAGCTTCTCCAAGAACTACGGCCTGGCGGCCGCGGGACTGCTCCAGGCCGAGGTCGTCACCGCGGACGGCGCGGTGCGGGTCGCCAACGCCTGCACGAACCCGGACCTCTTCTGGGCGCTGAAGGGCGGTGGAGGAGGAACCTTCGGCGTCGTCACTAGGCTGACGCTCAGGACCCGCGAGCTCCCCGAGCGGTTCGGCGGGGTGTTCGGGACGATCCGAGCCCGCTCGGACGAGGCCTTCCGCGCGGTCACGGCACACATGGTCGGGTTCTACCGGGACCACCTATTCAATCCCCACTGGGGGGAGCAGATCGGGTTCCGGCCGGACAACACGGTATGGATCCAGATGGTGTTCCAGGGGCTGGACCGACGGCAGGCGGAGGAGCTGTGGCAGCCCCTTTTCGATTGGCTGGCCAGCGCCCCCCAGGACTACTCCTGGGAGGAGCCTCCCTTGATCGTGGACCTTCCGGCGCGACACTTCTGGGATCCCGAGTTCCTGAGGCAGAATGCGCCCCATTTCATCCTCGCCGACGATCGCCCGGATGCGCCCGAGGGCAACATCTTCTGGGCCGGCAATCGCGGCGAGGCGGGGCAGGTCTTGCACGGCTACCGCTCGGCGTGGCTTCCGGCTTCGTTCCTCGAGGAGGATCGGCAGGACGCCCTCGTGGACGCGCTCTTCGCCGGCAGCCGCCACTGGGGGATCTCGCTGCACTTCAACAAGGGCCTGGCGGGGGCTCCGGTGGACGAGGTGACGGCGGCTCGGGACACCGCGATCAACCCGGTCGCGCTGGACGCCTTCGCGCTGGCGATCCTCGGCGGGGAAGGCCCGCCGGCCTTTCCCGGGGTGCTCGGCCACGAGCCGGATCGGTCAGCCGCGCGGCGGGAATCGGCGGCGATCAACCGCTCGATGGAGGAGCTCCTGAAGGTGGTCGTCGACCCCGGATCGTACGTCTCGGAGAGCGACTTCTTCGAGCGCCAGTGGCAGCGCTCCTTCTGGGGGCCGAACTACGCAAAGTTGGCGGAGGTGAAGAGGAAGTACGATCCCGACGGCCTCTTCATCGTCCATCACGGTGTCGGGAGCGAGGAGTGGAGCGCGGACGGCTTCACGAGGCTGGAGGGCGGTGGGATCTAAGGTCCTTACTCGAATGCGGGCCAAGCTTCCGTCAAATACGTTACAATGGGAGTCAGGTCTGGCGGTGGGTGGGGATCGTTATCCTCCTAAGTAGCTCTTCCTTGCTGATTCCAAGCGTGTTCGCGACATCCCGGAGGATGGCGTTCAACGTCCCCACACGGAGGGCCCGATGGCGCGGAATCGTGACGTGGTGGCTACCTTCGGAAGTTGTCCGAGAGAGTCGGAGGTGACTTCCGGTCTGGCGGGTGATCGTGTATCCGAGCGGGATCAGTTTCTTGGCGAGATCGTCTCCGCTTAGATCTCGCGGGAGCTTCACAAAACAATGACTTCGTCACGCACGAAGTGAAGCCGAATGATCCGGGGTCGGTCCTCCTCTTCGAAATGGCAGTCCACCGCATCCTTCACCATCTCGCGCAGCTCGTCCAGTGAGTCAGCCTCGGTGAAGATCGACTCGGAAAGGGCGCGCGCCTCGTAACCCCCCTCTGGGGACTCCTTCACTTCAAAGATTATCTCGTCACCCATGGAATTGAACCTAATCCGGGCTTGAGGCTCCATGCCAGGAGGAGCCGAGAGGCTGCCTAATCACCGCATGGCTTGTCTGCCCGGCTCCGGTACGTTCGTTCATCGCTCCTCGGCATCCGTACGTACCGAGGGCTTGAGGCAGGCTTTGCTCTTCACCATTTGCGGAGAGAGCGAGAAGCTGGAGCTTCCGCATTCAAGGCCGATTATCATCCGCACGAGATGAAAGCCGATCAGATTCTCGCCTTCCGCTTGGCCCGCTCCGGGCTGGCCGTCCGCAAGGCCCGCACTCTCCCGGACGCCGCGGCCTGCCCGGCCTCGGACTTCGCCCGGGACGCGGCGCTCCTGGCGCTGGCCGCGCGGGCCAAGAACGTCACCCGGGAGGCGTACGACCAGGCCATCGACACCGGGAACCTCGTCGTCGCCCACATCGTCCGCGGGGCCATCCACGCGCTCGCTCCCAAGGATCACGCGCTCTGGGGGCCTGCCCTGATCGCCGAGGACGACGACGAGCTCGCCGCGCAGCTCGGCCAACAGGTCAAGCGGCTGGCCGCCGAGAAGGGGTTCTCACCGAGCGAGGCGCTCGAGGAGGTGGCCTCCGCCACGAAGGATGCCCTGGCGAACGGCCGGAAGCTCGACAAGAACGAGCTGCACGAGGAGCTGAGAGAGCGTGTCCGCGCCGACCTGATGCCCTGGTGCCGGGGCTGCAAGAGCCACCACGTCGCTCCGATGCTGTGGCGCTACGCCACGGTGAAGGCGGGCGTCCGTCTCGACTCCGAGCGCCGCTACACCATGGGCGAGCCGGGCCGGGCGCCGACCGCGAGCGAGGCCGTTCGCCGCTTCCTCGGCTTCTACGGACCGGCCAGGCCCGGCGACTTCGCCGAGTGGGCCGGGCTCACGAAGCCCCCAGCCCAGCGTATATGGGACGAGGCGGCGGGCGACCTCGCCGAGGTGCGGGTCGGCACGAGCACCGGGTGGCTCATGAGCGAGGACATGGGGGCGCTTCAGTCGCCACCGCCCGCGGAGGGCATCCGC
>JBOHRW010000123.1:0-6131 GCA_050732935.1 Gemmatimonadota bacterium | reverse complement strand
CGGCTCGCCAAGCACGCTGGCGAGTGGGACTACACGATGACGTGGTGGATGGGCCCCGACGCCCCGCCCCAGGAGTCTACGGGGACCCTGTCGGCCTCGATGACGATGGACGGCCGTTACCTGATCGAGAACTGGGAAGGCACGGCCATGGGCCAGCCCTTCAAGGGGCACGGCATCACCGGCTACGACAACTTCAACCAGGAGTACATCTCCACGTGGATCGACAACATGGGGACGGGCATCTTGGTGAGCCGCGGCACCTTCGATCCCGAGCAGAATGCCCTGATCACGACCGGAACCTTCGACGACATCATGACCGGCGAGAAGGACAAGACGATGCGCGGGGTCTCGAAGATGCTGGACGACAACACGCTGCACTTCGAGATGTACATGCCGGGGCCGGACGGCCAGGAGTTCAAGACGATGGAGGTTCACGCCGTCCGGAAGTCGTAGCCACGACACGTCGGGCCCGGTGACCGCCCCCGTCGAGGTCGGCCGCTTCCGCTGGCGGCACGAGGCGGAGATCGCTCAGGGGCTCCTGGACGACGCGGAGATCCCCAGCACGGTCGTCGCCGACGACATCGGCGGCGCCTATGCCGGCATCGCTCCGGCGCGGCTTCTGGTCGCGCCGGAGCACGCCGGGCGTGCGCGGGCAGTTCTCCAGACCATCGAGATCGACGACGAGGAGCCTACTCCCGGCGGAGCGGATTGAGCTCGTAGGCCACCCTCAGCAGCGACGCTGGGTGGAGGACCCGCACCGGCGAGCCCCGTGCCCGGAGCCCGCTCGCGATCTGGAGGATGCAGCCGGGGTTGCCGGTCACGACGAGCTCGGCCCCGGTCGTCAGGATGTGGCCCACCTTCCGGCGCAGGAGCTCCTCCGCCGCCTCCGGGTGGGTCACGTTGTAGATCCCCGCCGAGCCGCAGCACCAGGTCGACTCCGCGAGCGGGATGACCTCGAGACCGGGAATCGCCCGGAGCAATAGCCGCGGCGCCTCTGCGACGCGCTGGCCGTGAACAAGGTGGCAGGGATCGTGGTAGGTGGCCCGGAGGCTGAACGGGCGCGTCGGTCGCCGCACACCTTCGTGGACGAGGAGCTCGCTCACGTCCACCACCGCCTCCGAGAAGGCCGCCGCCCGATCCGCCCACTCCGGATCGCCGGTAAACAAATGCCGCACGTCCTCCATGTGGGCCCCGCAGCCGGCTGCGTTGGAGACGAGCCGTTCGGCCCCGGAAGCCTCGAACGCCGCGATGTTGGCGCGTGCCAGCTCGCGTGCCTGCTCCGGTCGGCCCTGATGCGCGTGGAGCGCCCCGCAGCAACGGAACCTCTCCGGGACCACGACCCGCCAGCCGTTGTAGGCCAGGACCAGCATCGTGTCGAGGTTGATCTCGGGGTGGAGCACCGCCTGGATGCAGCCGGGATGCAAGACGACCGTCCCCCGGACCTTGCGCGCCGGCCGGTCGGTGACCACCGCCTCCGGCTCCAACGCGGAGGGAAGACGGGCGTGCCGGGGCGCCGGCACCGCGGGAAGGAATGGCATCAGCGCCGCCGCCTCGGGGAAGCGCTCCTCGAACCACGCCTTCCAGCGGCGGCTCTTGGCCAGGGTCCGCTGATAGAGTCGAAGGAGTTGGGCGCCGCGCCGCAGCCGGGAGGGATAGGGGAGCACGCGATCGAGGAGGAACTCGCGCGGGAACGCCTCCGGGCGCCCGTCAGCTTCGGCTTCCTCGACGGCCGCCCGCGCGCCCTCGAGCAGGCGCCCGAACTGGACACCGGCCGGGCACGCGGTCTCGCACGCTCGACATCCCAGGCAGTAGTACATGGCATCGGCGAAGGCGGGGTCGTCCACGGCCAGGTCTCCCCGGCTGACCGCTCGCATGAGGCCGATCCGGCCACGGGGGTTGGCCCGCTCGCGCGGGGTCAGGGCGTAGGTGGGGCAGGCCGGCAGGCAGAGGCCGCACTGGATGCACTGGGCCAGGAGATCGTTGCCGACGTCGAGACCGTGCTCCGCGGTCGTGCCCGCCGCGCTCATCCCGTCCCCTCCGTCGTCCCGCTCACCGATCTCGTCCCGCTGCCTCGTAGACCCGGTGCCCGATCGGCGGATGCTCGCAACGCGGACCGGGCTCGAAGATCTTGCCGGGGTTCAGCACCTGGTTGGGATCCAGCACGGCCTTGATCTGGCGCATCAACCGGATCGCTGGATCACCTACCTGGCTGGGCAGGAAGCGGCGCTTGGCGAGGCCTACGCCATGCTCCCCGGTGATCGTTCCGCCGAGTGAGATGGCGGCGGCGAAGATCTCCTCGAGCGCGGCCTCGGCGCGCGCCACCGCGGCCTGGTCGCGTTCGTCGGTCAGACAGGTCGGATGGAGGTTCCCGTCCCCGGCGTGGCCGAACGTCGCGATCGTCGCTCCGTGCCGGTCCGCCGCGGCGTGGATCCGCCGCAGCATCTCGGGGACCTCGCTGCGTGGCACCGTCGCATCCTCGAGGATGACGGTTGGCCCGCCGCGGGCGAGGGCGCTGAAGGCGACCCGCCGCGCGGCCCTTAGATCGTCGGCCTCCTCGGCGCTCGCCGCCAGCCGGACATCGCGCGCGCCATGGAGGCGGCAGAGGCGGACGACCTCGTGGGCGTCCTGCTCGACTTCGTGCCTCCGACCGTCGACCTCGATGAGGAGGAGCGCGCCGAGGTCCGACGGCAGGCCGAGCCCGGCGAAGGCCTCGACGGCCCGGATCGTCGTCCGGTCGAGGAGCTCCAGGGTCGCGGGCACGATATGGCCGGCGATGATCGCCGCCACCGATTCTCCGGCGGCTTCCATGGTGTCGTAGAGGGCGAGCATCGTCCGGACCGCCTCGGGTCTGGGCACGAGCCTGAGGAGAATCCGGGTGAAGATGCCGAGGGTCCCCTCGCTTCCCACCATCAGGTCGATCAGGTTGTATCCGGCCACGTCCTTGATCGATTTGCCCCCCAGTCGCACCGCCTCGCCGGTCGGCAGCACGACGTCGAGCCCCTGCACGTAGTTTTTGGTGACGCCGTATTTCAGCCCCCGCAGGCCGCCTGCGTTCTCGGCCACGTTCCCTCCGATCGTGCAGACACGCATCGACCCCGGATCGGGGGGATAGAACAGACCCGTGGCCAGGGCCGCCGCGTGCAGCTCACCGGTCACGACGCCGGGCTCGACCCAGGCCGTCAGGTTCCGCTCGTCGATCTCCAAGATCCGGTTCCACGTGGGGAAGAGGACCACGACGCTGTCTTCGGTTGGGACCGCCCCCCCGGACAAACCCGAGCCGGCGCCACGCGGCACGAGCGCGAAGCCCTCCTCGTTGGCGAGCAGAACGGTCCGTGCGACCTCCTCCGCGTCGCGTGGCAGGACGACGGCGGCGGGAAGATGGCGATGAAGAGGCGTGGCGTCGCCGGCGTAGGTGAGTAGATCCTCGCGGGCCGTCAGGACGCGGCTCCGTGCGGTGATCTCCTCGAGGCCGCTCAGCGCGCGTCGCGAAAGCATGTTCAGCGCCCCGGCCGGTCGCGCCGGACGAAGAGCCAGTCCACCTCCTCGGTCCCCTCCTCCGTGTGCAGACGCCGCAGACGGATCTCGCCGTCCCCGAGGACACCTTCGGCCGCGCCGAACGCCGTTCCGCTGTCGGGATTGAAGCGCAAGGTCTCGCCGGCGGCGTGGTACGTCCCCTGAGCGATCCACGACTCCTGTCGGGAGGTCTCCCCCTCGCAGCGCTCGTGGGTCGTGTCGGTGAAGTAGAAGTGGTCTGCCTGGAGGGTCAGGGCGCCGTAGACGAGCTGCAGGCTGCAGCCGGGGCGGCGGTCGAGAAGAGCGGGGATGCTATCGCCGTCCGCACTCACGAGACGATACCTGCCCTCCCATCGCGCCGGTGTCGTCGCCGCCGCGGCAGTGTCGGAGGGAGCCGGCGGTGCGTCGTCCGCGGGTCGGGAGCACGCGAGGGTCGTCGACAGGACGGCAAGAAGGGTCACGAGATGTGTCGCCACAGGGTGTGAATCCTAGTTTGGGGGGGATGGGGATGCCAAAGCTGGTGACCGCGGGGATCGTCACGCTGCTTCTCGCCGGGCTGGCGTGCAGCCAGCGTGTCGAGCCCGAGGAGGAGTACGCACGTCGCGCGCGCGAGCGCCCGCTTCTCCCCCCCTCGGCGGCGCCGGCCGCGCTCGTCGATGGATCGGGAGGCGGGGGCCGCGCGGGCGACGACATGCCGCGCGGGCCGGCGGAGATCGTCGATGGGATGAATGGCGGGACCGTCCCGGCGGACGCGGGGGTCAGCGGGACGATCCAGGCACCGGGGTTGGCGACGCCGCCCGCGGGCGCGGTCGTGTTCGTGGTCGTGAGACCCGTCGGCCGGACGGAGGGTCCTCCGCTCGCCGTCCGGCGTCTGACGCCTTCGTCATTCCCGATCGAGTTCGAGATCGGGCCCCGGGACGCGATGCTGGGAGAAGCGCCGTTCCCCGACCGGGTGACGGTGGAGGCGCGGCTGGACGGTGACGGAGATCCACTGTCGAGGAGCCCCGGGGACCGCTCGGCGTCGAGCGGTCCGGTGCGGCCCGGCGCCACCGAGGTGATGCTGAGGCTCGCCGGCGGCGGATGACGGCGGGCGCGTGACTCGCCACGCTGACCGGCAAGGCCGGTGATCACGCGCCAGGTAGACGCCGGGCTCCTCTGCTTCCATCAGCTCGACCATGCGCTCCTCGCGGGCCGCCTGGCCGAGGGCTGGGGCGGGGATGCTCCGGTGCTCCGTCCGCGGGAATCCGTCCTCTACGCGATCGGCCACCACGACGCGGGATGGGCCGAGCTGGACCGTCGTCCCGTCTTCGACCCAAGGACCGGCGCGCCCCATACCTACACCACGCACAGCCTCGATTCCGCGCTCCTGGTCGCTGACCGATCGACCGACCGGGTGGCGCGCCGGGATCCCTATGCGGGCTGGCTCGTGGGGCGGCACTTCCTTTCCTTTCATGCGCGGAGTCCGGAAGCACGGCCGTGGGTGAAGTCGCAGGAGCGGCGGCTCGGGGAGATGCTCGCCAGGGCGCGCGATCGGCACGAGCCGGCGGACATGGAGCCGGGGATACGCGAGGCGAATCTCGACTGGCTGCAGCTTCTCGACGCCGTGTCGCTCGCTCTGTGCCAGGCCTGGCCAGCCTGGGACGGGCGCCCGATGGCGGCCGACTACGGGGGCGGGAAGACCCGTTACCGCTATGGGACGACGATCTCGGGCCACCTGCGGGTCGAGGGCCGCCTCGAGCCGTGGCGGTTCGCGCCGCCACGGGTGGTGGACACCGTTCCCGCCCGTCTCCTGGAGGGAAGGATCTGGGCCGACGACGCGGGCCTCCAGCGGGCGTGGGACTCGGCGCCCGCCGTCCTAGTGGAGATCGTCCTCGCCGGGCGTAGATTATCCTCGTGAGCCCCACCATGCCGAGCTGGCACGCCGCCTACCACGCCACCCGCGAGGGTGCCGCCCTGTTCGAGCTCCCGGGCTCGAGGCTCCTGGAGATCCGCGGCCCGGAACGGCGCTCCTATCTGAACTCGCTGTGCACGAACAAGGTGGACGATCTCGCGCCCGGGCAGGGAGAGCGCGCGCTCCTCCTCGCGCCGCAAAAGGGCCGGGTGCTGGCCGACTTCCTCGCCTGCGAGACCGGCGACGTCCTGTTGCTGGAGTGCGCCGGCGGATCGGCCGATCGCGTCCTCGAACTCCTCCGCAAGTATTACTTCGGCCAGGAGGTCGAGTTCGAGGATCACGGGGGTGCCTGGCGGGCGGTCTCGCTCCAGGGGCCCGGGAGCGGGTCGATCCTGGAGCGTGCGGGTGGGTCCCCGCCCGCCGATGGCGAGGGCGACCACGTGACGAGCCCGATAGGCTCAGCGACGGGTCGCGTCGTCCGCTGGACGGACACGGGCGAGACTGGCTTCCACGTCTGGCTCGCGGGGGATCCGGCCGCGACGGGGATCGCGGCCCTGGTCGATGGGGGCGCCGTGCCGGGGGAGCCCGAGGCCTGGGACGCGCGCCAGATCGAGGCCGGGATTGCCGCCTACGGCCCGGAGCTCGGGGAGGAGACGATCCCCTTGGAGGCGCCCACCGAAAACGCGATCAGCCACACCAAAGGCTGCTACCCCGGTCAGGAGGTCAT
>JBOHRW010000122.1:0-17360 GCA_050732935.1 Gemmatimonadota bacterium | reverse complement strand
ATGCGGGCCGGTTCCACTTCCTCGTTTTCGGGCCGGCGCGAGGGGCTCGGTCCGGCGAGGACGTACGCGGGCGACGCCCGGCCGGCGCGGAGATCGCGTCGATGGCCTTCCTCGCCGCCGTCACGCTCCTCCTGAGCGCCTTGTGGATCCCCGGCGCCGGCCGCGTGGTCGAGGCGACGACCGGTGGAGTTCTGGCGGAGGGAAGAGCGTGGGTTTCGGCGCTCTCGCTCGCGGGGATCGCGGCCGCGTTTGCCCTCGTCGCGGTGCTCCAGAGCAGAGGCGCGCTCGCCGGGCTCGGACTCCCGGCCTTCGCCCGGCGCAGCGCCGAAGCGTGGTTGGGGCTCCCCGCGGCGGCCGGGACGCTCGTTGTCCGTCCGACCCGGGCCCTGGCGTCGACGCTCGCCGCTTTCGACGACCGCGTCATCGACGCCGGGGCGCGCGCAGCGGCCTGGACAGGCCGGCGCATCAGCGGGTTCCTCTCCCGCTGGGCGGAGCTCGTCCTCGACGGCGCCCTGGCGAGCGGCGTCGCCAGCGGCACGCTCCGCTCCGCGTCCTTCTCGCGTCTCGCCGACGACCACGGCGTCGACGCGGCTGTCGAAAGGACGGCGGCGGGCGTCGGACGGGCGGGGCGCTGGGCGCCGGGCGTCCAGACCGGCCTCGTTCACCACTACCTGGCGATCCTCTTCGCGGGGTTCCTGGCGGTCGTAGTGCTCACCGTACTCGGGAGGTAGGCGCATGTTGACCCTCGCGATCTTTCTCCCGCTCCTCGGCGCCGCCGCGATGCTCCTGCTGCCCGAAGATCGCCCCCGTCTCGCCCGCGGCCTGGCGGTCGCCGTCGCGTTCCTCCCGATGGCGCTCCTGACGGCCGCGTGGCTCCGGTTCGACCTCCAACCGGGGTTCCAACTCGTCGAGGCGGTCGACTGGATCCCGTCCCTCGGCGTCCGCTACGCGGTCGGTGTGGACGGCGTGTCGCTCCCGCTCGCGGCGATGACCGCGCTCCTCTTCCTCACCGCGCTCGCCTTCCCCGTCGAGTGGCAGGGCCGCGCCCGCGAGTACTACGCCATCTTCCTGTTCCTCGAGATGGCTTCGCTCGGCGTCTTCCTCGCGCTCGACCTCTTTCTCTTCTACGTCTTCTGGGACCTCTCGCTGGTCGGCATGTACTTCCTGATCGGCGCGTGGGGGCACGGCGAGAACCCGCGCCGCTCGGCGCTCAAGTTCTTCCTGTATACGCTGGCCGGCTCCCTCGCCATGCTGCTCGCGATCCTCGGCCTCTATCTCGCCACCGAGCCGCGCACGTTCGACATGGCCACGATCATCGCCACCCGGCCGCTCGCCGGGACGGGATGGCTCCCGACCCTGGTGTTCTTGGGCTTCGCGCTCGGCTTCGCGATCAAGGCTCCGCTGGTGCCGTTCCATACCTGGCTTCCTCCCGCCCACGTCGACGCGCCGGCGCCGGTCTCGGCGATCCTGGCGGGCGTCCTCCTCAAGATGGGGACCTACGGGTTCGTCCGGATCCTCTTCTCGATGATGCCGGAGACGTTCCGCCGCTTCGCCTGGCCGCTGGCGATTCTGGCTGTCGTCTCGATCGTCTACGGCGCGCTGGTCGCGCTTGCGCAGAGCGACCTCAAGCGGCGGATCGCCTACACGAGCGTCAACCACATGGGCTACACGATCCTGGGAATCGCGGCAGCGGGATCCGTGTTCGCAGACCACGAGGCTTCACGCTCGATCGCCCTGACGGGAGCCATCGTCGAGATGGTCGCCCATGGGCTCATCACGGGCGCGCTCTTCCTGATGACCGGCTCGTTATGGCGCCGCGCCGGCACCTACGAGATCGGCGCGTTCGGCGGCCTCGCCGGGCGTGCCCCCTGGCTGACGGGCCTCTTCGCCCTGGCCGCCTTCGCCAGCATGGGCTTGCCGGGCCTGGCCGGGTTCGTCGCCGAGTTCCAGATCTTCGCCGGCACGTTCGGCGTCCGGCCGTGGCTGGCCGGGATCGGCCTGCTCGGGATCATCGTGACGGCGGCGCTCTTCCTCCATCTCGTGCAGTCCCTCTTCCTGGGGAAGCTCCCCGACCGGTGGCGCGATTGGCCGCCCCTGAGTCCGTCCGAGACCGCGGCTCTCGCCGTTTTGCTCTTCTTCGTCGTCCTGATCGGCGTCGCCCCGGCGTGGCTCCTGGACGTGATCGACTCGACGGCCCGGCCGCTCATCGAGGCCTTCCGGCCGGCACCCTGAGGAGCGGTGCCGGTCGGCGACATCGTTCCCGAGCTCGTCCTGATCGGCGGCGCCGTGACGGCCCTCCTGTGGGCGCTCTTCGTGCCCCGGAGGCTCCAGCGCGGATCGGCGCTGCTGGCGCTGACGGCCCTGGCGATCGCCGCCGGCTCCTCCGCGGCGCAGCTCGCCCCCGGCCAGACGCTGACCTTCTTCTCGACCTGGGCGATCGACGACGCCGCGATCTGGGGGAAGTTCGTGATCATGGGGATCGCGGCGGTCACGATCGCGTTCTCGGTCGACTGGTTCCGCGACGACCCCCGCCACGGGGAGTTCTACACTCTGCTCCTGCTCTCGACCCTCGGAGCCGTCGTTCTGGCCAGCGCCGCGGACACGATGGAGCTGATCCTGGGGGTGCTGCTCTCGAGCGCGACCGGCTACGTCCTCGCCGGCTATCACCGTCGCTCGCCGGAGTCCGCCGAGGCCGCGATCAAGTACTACTTGCTGGGCGGCCTCGCCAGCGGCGCGATGATGTACGGGGCCGTCCTCCTCTTCGGTCTGGCCGCGACGACGACTCTGGCCGGAATGGCGACGAGCCTTTCCGCGGTCGATCCCCTGCCCCTCGTGGTAGGCGCGTCGCTCTTTGTCGTCGGGCTCCTGTTCAAGCTGGGCGCCGTCCCGGCCCACGCCTGGATGCCCGATGTGGCGGATGGCTCACCGGCCCCCTCGGCCGCGTTCCTGACCGCCGCGCCCAAGGTCGGCGCCCTGATCGCCCTGGGGCGCCTTGTGCTCGTTCTCCCCGAGGACGGGGCCGGCTGGCGATGGCTCGTGGCGGCTGTCGCGGCGGCCACGATGACGCTCGGCAACCTGGCCGCCCTTTGGCAGGAGGACGTCCGGCGGCTCCTCGGCTGGTCGGCGGTCAGCCAGTCGGGGTACGCATTGATGGCGGTCGCGGCGCTCGGGCGCAGCACCCTCGCCGTCCCCGCGCTTCTCCTCTTCCTCGTCGCCTACGTCCTCGGCAACCTCGCCGCCTTCGGCGTCGTCGCTCAGCTCCGTGGGCTCCGCCGCCGGTCCGACTACGCCGGCCTCGGGCGATCCCGGCCGTGGCTCGCCGGCGCGCTCCTCCTCGCCTTCCTTTCCTTCGTCGGCATCCCGCCCCTCGTCGGCTTCGCCGGTAAGCTCTCCCTCTTTGCCGCGGCGATCGAGGCCGGTTATGCCTGGCTCGCGATCCTCGCGGTGGCCAACACCGTCGTGTCGCTCGTCTATTATCTCCGGGTCCTGGCCCCGGCCTATCTTGACCGCCCGGCGGCCAGCGCACCGTCGCTCGGAGTGTGGGCGGCGGCCGGCACGCTCGCCTGCGCGGCCGGTATCGTCGCCGCCGGCATCGGCGCCGAGGCCCTGCTCCGCCGGTTCGCCACGGCCACGCTCCTGCCGGGGGGCGGCTAGGGCTCGATCGTCAGGGACCGATCATCAGGATTCGCTCATCGGCTCGACCAGTGGATGTGGCGGATCTTCCATCCCTCGTCGCTCGATTCAAGAACGATCGTCTCGGCGCCATGGGCGTCGATCGCGCGGTCCCGGAACGTTCCCGTCATCGTGTATTCTGATATGATTACCGCCACCCGCCAGTAACCGTACCCGCTATTCATCGTGTTCGCCCCCTCTAAGAGCCTGCTGAAAACCCGGTTCGAGATCCATCATGTGACGCTCCAGTGCGAGGAGACGGAGTGTCCGCAAGGAGGGCCGATTTGAGAGGTTGCGTCTCTCCCTGGTCCACGGCGGAGGCGTGGCGGCCGTACTTAGGGGCGCTCCTAGGGCCCAGCGAGAACAGGACGGCTACGGCGGTCTCGCCTTCGCGGATCAGGGCTGCCGCGCGCTCGACATCCACCTTCAGGCAAACGAACTCGAGCTTCCCGACTCGATCCGCTCATCCACTCGCTTCTGTTGGTTCATCTTCCGCTTTCACCTCCTGAGCGGCGCCCGACGGCATCCTGAAGTGGCGGGAGCGGTGTCGGCGTGCGTAAATTTCGCTGGCTCTCGTACTTCTGGTCGATGAACGTCACGATCTCGTCGAGCGACCGGCCTTCCTGCGTCATCGTCATCGCGACCCGCGCGACATCGAGGCAGACCGTTCACGTGAACGCCATGTCGTCGATGTCTATAGCGCCGTCTGGCCGCACCTCGTCGATGTAGCAGTCGTAGGCGCTTTTGTGCCCCACGCCCCCACAGCCACAGTAGCAGGGGACGTAGTGCATGACGTCTGGCCTGCGCGCTGCGAACGCATACAGCTCCCGGATCTCGGCGGGGGCACGGTCGACCACCTCCGGGAATTCCAAGGGCCCCGTGTAAGGCGCATACTCCTGGAGCTCGGCGCGGGCAGGCGGCTCCCGCGGGCTCCCGGCGAGCCACCACCACGCCGCTCCGGCCAGCGCCGCGACGACGGCGACTACGACGATCCAGCGGGCGGGTCTTCCGCTGGGCTGCGGCTCGCCTCGGGCCCGCCGGCTCATCGGGCGGAGTCCCGCGGCATGCCGGGCATGCCTTCCATGCCCTGCATTCCCTCCATGCCTTGCATGCCCTCCATTCCGGGCATGCCGCGCATCATGTCGATCATCTCTTGATGCGCCTCGGAGTCGGCCATCATGCGCTCCATCATCGCGCGCCGCATCGAGGGGTCCTCCATCATCATCCCCATCATCTGGCCGCGCATGGCGGAGTCGGCCATCATCGACCCCATCATCCCGCGCACCATCTCGGGGTTCTCGGCCATCATCTCCTCACAGGTCCCCGCCATCGCCCCCTCATCGCCGCCCCGGTCGCAGGCGGCGAGGCCGGCGAGTACGAACCCGGTGGTCAGAACGAGTGCGCTCCTCATGGTCCTCTCCTTTCGCTCAGGTGTAGTGGAATACGCGGGCCATCTCTCGGTCATTCCAGCACCCTCCCGAGATCGGCGCGCAAGCTGTTCATGGCGCCCGCGTCCGTCGTTTCGTACGTCCCGCGCACGCGGCCCTCCCGGTCGACGAGCACGAGGCGGGGAGCGTGGGCGATTTGGTAGCCGAGGGTGGGGTGGGGCTCTCCCTCCATGGGCATCGCCGTCAGGCGGAAGCCCGTCTGGATCATGCGCCACGTGGTCTCAGGCGGCGATCCCGTGAGGAACGCCCACTCCGAGGGTGGGCTCCGCCCGTAGCGGGTAGCGTAGGCGGCTAGGACCTCGGGCGTGTCGCGCGCCGGGTCGACCGTGAACGACACGAGCCGCACCTCGCCCAGGAGGTCCTCGGCGCGGAGCGAGTCGCGGAGCCGCGCCATCCGGGCGGTGATCGTAGGACAGACGTCGGCGCAGTGGGTGAAAACGAAGCTTGCCACCCATACCGTGCCTTGGAGGTCGTCCGCGCGCAGGGTGTCGCCGGTCTGGTCGACGAGGGCGAACGGCGGCGCCGTCCAGAGGACCGGGGGCTGCGGGTCTCCGGCGCAGGCGAGTGAGATCGTCGCGAGCGCCACGGTCACCGCGCCGATGGCGGTCCTGAAGCATCTCGCCCGTGGAGCGTACCGATCCGGTGGGCCGGGGGTCGTCACGCCGGTGGTCCCGGAGCCCTCGGCCCGGCGCCGCGCCGCACCAGTACGACAATCGCCACCACGAGCGCGATGATCAGGACGAGGACCAGGAGCAGCCCGAGGAACATGCCCCAGCCGCACCCCATCATCCCGCCCATCATGTTACACATTCCGTCCATCACGGTCTCTCACCTCCTTCGGGTTGTCAGAGCGCCGCCGGCTCGACCGGCTCGCCCGCCTTTTCCTCGGCGACTGCTTCGATCGGTTCGTGCCCGGGGCGCAGCTCGCGCTCGCGCCACAGCGAGTAGACGGCGGGGATGACGAGGAGGGTCAGCACGGTCGCCGAGACCATCCCGCCGACCATCGGCGCGGCGATCCGCTTCATGACCGTGGCCCCCGTGCCGCCGCTCCACAGGATCGGCAGGAGCCCCAGGATGATCGCGCTCACCGTCATCATCTTGGGTCGCACGCGCTCGACCGCGCCTTCGATGATGGCATCGTAGAGATCGCCCTGCCGTCCAACGCTTCTCCGGGGGCCGCCTCTCCCAGGCGTTGTCGAGGTAGAGGAGCATGACGACCCCCGTCTCGGCCGCCACGCCGGCCAGCGCGATCATTCCGATCCAGACCGCGACCGAAAGATTGTACCCCAACGCCCAGAGGAGCCACACGCTCCCCACGAGCGCGAAGGGGAGCGACGCCATCACGATAAGGCTCTCCGCCACGCTCCGGAAGTTGAGGTAGAGGAGCAGGAAGATGATCCCGATCGTGATCGGCACGACCACGCGGAAGCGCCGGTTCGCCTCCTGCATCGCCTCGAACTGTCCCGACCAGCGCAGCGTGTAGCCGGCGGGGAGGTCGAGCTCACGATCGAGAAGCTCCCGCGCCTCCTCGACATAGGAGCCGATATCCCGGCCGCGCACATCGATGTAGACGAGCGAGTTGAGACGCGCATCCTCGCTCTTCACCATGTTCGGTCCCTCGGTGAACCGGATGTCGGCGAGCTGGGCGAGAGGCACCTGGGCGCCCATCGACGTGGGCACGAGGATCCTGCCGATCTCGTCCGCGTCATTCCGCAACGCCCGGGCGTAGCGGACGAGCACCGTATACCGCTCGCGCCCCTCGACCGTCTCGGTCGCCACGACTCCCCCGACCGAGATCTCGATCGCCTGCTGGACCTCATCGACCGAGATCCCGTAGCGCGCGATCGCCGCGCGATCGAGATCGATCTCCAGATACCTTCCGCTGAAGGAACGCTCGGCGTAGACCGAGGCCGTTCCCTCGACCACGGGAGGAGCCTTTCGATTTGCTTGCCGATCGTCTCCAGCGTCTCCAAGTCGGGACCAAAGATCTTTACCCCGACCGGCGTCTTGATCCCGGTCAGGAGCATGTCGAGCCGGTTCTTGATCGGCATCGACCACATGTTCGCGATTCCCGGCATCCGGGTCCGGCGGTCGAGCTCGGCGCGGATGTCGTCGATGTCCACGCCTTCTCGCCACTCGTCCTCGGGCATCAGGATCGCCACCGACTCGATCATCGAGAAGGGTGCGGCGTCGGTCGCCGTCTCGGCGCGCCCGATCTTGCCCAGCACCATCGCCACCTCGGGCACGCTCGCCATGGCCGAGTCACGGTGCTGCAAGATTCGCCTGGCCTGAGTTGGGCCGACGTTGGGAAAGAGCGAGGGCATGTCCATGATCGCGCCCTCGTCAAGGGGCGGCATGAACTCGGAGCCCAGCCGGAGGTAGGGGATCACCGTCAACGCCAGGGTTACCGCCGCGCCCCCGATCACCCAACCTCGCCGCCTCAGCACCCAGTCGATCATCGGGCGATAGACCCGGAGGAGGAAGCGGTTGATCGGGTTCTCCTCCTCCTTCCGGATCTTCCCCCGGACGAAGTATCCCATGAGGACCGGGACGAGGGTGATCGAGAGGATGCTCGCCGCCGCCATCGCCAGAGTCTTGGTCCACGCGAGGAGTGTAAAGAGCCGCCCCGACTGTCCGGTCAGCGAGAAGACGGGGATGAAGCTCACGGTGATGATGAGGAGCGAGAAGAAGAGCGCCGGCCCGACCTCCTTCGAGGACTCGACCGCGAGCCGCCACCGCGAGCCGCCGCCTCCCTATCGGTCGTCGCGCTCGACGCGCTTGTGCATGTTCTCGACCATCACGATCGCGGCGTCGATCATGGCCCCGATCGCGATCGCGATCCCGCCCAGGCTCATGATGTTGGCGTTGACGCCCAGCCATCGCATGGCGATGAACGCCATGAGGATGCCGATCGGGAGAGTGAGGATCGCGACCAGCGCCGATCGGGCATGGAACAGAAAGGCGAGCGCGACGAGCGCAACGATGACCGACTCCTCGAGGAGCGTCTCCTTCAGCGTGTCGATCGCGCGGTGGATCAAGTCGCTCCGGTCGTAGCCGACGACGATCGAGACACCGGGCGGCAGCCCGGCCTCGATTTCCTGGAGTCGCTCCTTGACCCGCTCGATCACCGCCAGCGGGTTCTCGCCGAAACGCATGACGACGAACCCCGTGACGACCTCGCCCCGACCGTTCAGGTCCGCGATCCCGCGCCGCATCTCGGCGCCGAGGTGTGACCTCGGCCACATCGCCGACCGTGATCGGCGTGCCTTCCGGAGTAGCGCCCAAGCTCACCTGGCGGATGTCGTCCGGCCCCGTCAGGTAGCCGCGCGAGCGCACCATGTATTCGGCCCCACCCTGTTCGATCGCGCGAGCGCCGGCGTCCCGGTTCGATGATTCGATCGCCTCGACGACATCCTGGGCCCCAAGCCGTACGCCAGGAGCCGCTCGGGACGGAGCTCGATCTGGTACTGCTTCTCGAAGCCGCCGAGACTGGCGACTTCCGCGACCCCGGGGACGCTCTGGAGCTGGTAGCGAACGAACCAGTCCTGAAGCGAGCGGAGCTGAGCCAGGTTGTACTGCCCGGTCGTGTCGACAAGGAGGTACTGGAGCACCCACCCCACCCCCGTCGCATCGGGCCCCAGCTCGGGCAGGACCATCGCCGAAAGCTGCCCGCCGATCGCGTTCAGGTACTCCAGCACACGCGAGCGCGCCCAGTAGAGATCCACGTCGTCCTCGAAGACGACGTAGACGTAGGAGCGGCCGAACTGGCTCAAGCCGCGCACGAACTTGGTCCGCGGGACCTTGAGCATCCCGATCGTCAGGGGGTATGTGACCTGGTCCTCGATCGTCTGCGGGGATTGCCCCGGCCAGTCCGCCACGACGATGACCTGGACGTCGGAGAGGTCGGGGATCGCGTCGACGGGAGTCCTCAGCATAGCCAGGACGCCCAGGACGACGACGACCGCCGTCGCGAAAAGGACGAGGAACCGGTTTTCGACCGACCATTCGATGGCGCGCTTCAGCATCGGTCATTCCTCCGGCGTGCTCGGTGTCCGGCCCTTGTCAGGCATCTCCATGCCCTCCATGCCTTCCATCCCCTCCATGCCTTCCATCTCCTGCACGTCGGAGAGGTTCATCTGGGCCATCATCGCTCGCATGACCTCGGCCAGGTTCGACTCGCTGTCGAGGAGGAACTGGGCGCTCGTGACGACCCGCGCGCCGGGCTCGATCCCCGCCACGACCTCCACGTACTCGTCGGCGGCGAGACTTAGCGTGAGCTCGTGCGGCATCAGGCGTCCCTCGCCCATGTCGACGAAGGCGATCGCCTTGTCGCCCGTGCGGAGGACGGCCGAGCGGGGGATCGCCAGGACCTCGCCCAGCATCTTTTCCAGCTGCACCGTCGCGTACATGCCGGGTTTGAGGCGCCCTGCCGGGTTGGGGAGCGCGATCCGCGCCTTCATGGATCGCGTCTCTTCCCGGAGCGTCGGGTAGACGTACTCGACTCGACCCTCGAACGTCCGTCCGGGGAGCGCGGCGACCTCGATGGCGGCCGGCATGCCCTCCTGGATGAGAGCGACGTCGGCATCGAACAGCTCAGCCTCGACCCACACCTCCGAGAGGTCGGCGATCATGTACAAGTTCTCGCCGGGCTGGACTGCCTGGCCCTCCAACACGTTTTTCTCCATCACGATCCCCGAGACCGGAGAGTGGAGGGTCAGCGTCTTCTGCACCTGACCGGTTCGGAGCACGCGCTCGATCTGGGCTTCCGAGATGTCCCAGTAGCGGAGCCGCCGCCGGGCCGAGGCAAGCAGATCGGCGGAGCCCGCCGCCACGCCCTCGACGCCGCTCGCGCCTACTTTTTCCTGCAATCCCCTTGCGAGAAGGAGCTCCTCCTGTGCGGAGACGAGCTCCGGGGAGTAGATCTCGAGAAGCGGCTGGCCACGACTTACAGGCTTTCCGGTGAAGTCGACGTAGAGCCGCTCGACGTAGCCACCGAATTTTGGAGCCACGTAGGCCATCCTCGTTTCATCGAAGTTGACGAGTCCCACCGCGCGGATCGTCTTCTTGAGCGGCCGCGTCTCTGCGGTGCCGAACGTGATCCCGAACGTGCGGATCTGATCGGTGGTCAGCCGGATCGAGCCCTCGTCCCCCGTCTCCATGCCGGGCATCCGCTCCGTGGCGTCGGCGGCCGATCCGTTCATCTCCATGCCGTCCATGGCTTCATCCGCGCTCTCTGGCTCGCCGCCGCAGGCGGCCAGCGCCCAGACGGCGCCGGTCGCGACGACCAGTGCCAGGCCGCGTGCGAGATCCCGCTTCCGCATCGGGCGGTCGCTCATTGCAGCACCTCTCCTCCAATAAGCTATTCGAGCTCCGCCAGGTCCTGCCCGAAACCGCTCAGGAGCCGGTAGTAGTCGAGCTCGTGCCGGAAGAGCGTGGCCTGGTTGTCGATGAGGGTCAGGAAGTCGACGCTCGCGACCGGGTATCCGGCGGTGGCCGATTCCAACGACGTGCGAGCCTGAGGCAGGATGCCGTCCCGGAGGAGCGCCAGCTGATCCCGCGTCCGGAGGAGCGACGCATGGAGATCGGCGACCTTCGCGCGGACGTCATTGATCTTCGCGCGGTGCTCGGCCTCGAGACTCGCCAACCCGGCCCGCTCGCCGGCCGCCAGGGCGTCCTGCTTCCTCCCCTTGAAGAGCGGGACCGGGATCGACACCATGGCCGTGATCATGTCCTCGCGGCCCGACCGCTGCCCGTAGCCGACCGACACATCGAAATCCGGCAGGGCGGCCTTCGCTGCGAGTTCGGCGGAGGCGCGTTGGGCCTCGATCCGGGCCTCGTGCGCCTTCAGCATCGGGTTCTCCGCCTCGGCCCGCCGCTGGAGGGTCGCGAGGTCCGGGATCGGTCCGTCCGCTTCGCTCCCTTTCAGGGCCGCGGTCGTGAAGCGGACCTCCGTTCCAGGCTCGAGGATCGCCGCACGTAGGATCTCCTCGGGGATCGCGGGGTCACCCCACCGGTGTGCCACTCGGGCGGGCGAGAAGCGCGTTCAGGGCCGCGAGGGTGGCCGAGTGGCGCTCCCGGAGCACCAGCAGTTCGTCGCCCAGGCGGCTCTCCTCGACCTGGGCCTTCAGCACGTCCTGCTGGGCGCCCAGCCCGACGCCGTAGCGCGCCTCGGTGACGGACACGAAATCGGTGAGGAGCTCGCGGTTGTCGAGGACGATGTCGAGCGAGCGGTCGAGGAAGAAGAGCTCGAAGTAGGCGCGCTCGACAGAGGCGACGACCTCGCGTTCGACCCGTTCGCGCTCCGCCTCGGCGGCGGCGAGCTCCCACACGGCCGCCTCGCGCTCCAGGTCCAGCTTTCCCGGGTAGGGCATCCGCTGGCCGACCTGCACCATGCGCATCGTCATGAAGTCCTCCGAGGAGAGAGGATCAGAGACGAGCGCGTTGACGAGCCCGACGCCCAGCATCGGATCGGGAAGTGCCCCGGCGGCCGTCGCCCGCGCGCGCGCCGCAGCGACGCTCTCATCCATTGCGCGGATCTCGGGGTTGGCGGCGCGGGCCCGAGCGATCAGCGCTGGCAGGTCTCCCGGCTGCGACACGGCGTCGCCGATCACTCCGGCGGGCACAGCCGCCTGGCCCGCCAGGGGGTGCGCGAAACCCGACAGGCCGACCAGCAGACCCATCAGGGCTGCGGCGGCGCGCCACGACCGAATGAAGCTTCCGGCGGCTTGCGCCGGCTTTCTGGCGTTCGTTTTCACTGAGATCACCTCCACGGGAGCACACGTTTCCCGGGCCCCCGGTCCCGGAAGATCGGCGCCGGGAACGGAGAGCGACGCTCGCGAAGGCGGCTAGATCAGGAAGGTGCTGTGGAGCAGAAAGGCGGGCCGGTCGGCCCAGGGCGGCGCATGGCTTCGAGCCACGAGCCGGGCGGCGCTCGGGCGCGGCAGCCCGTCGCCCGGAGCAAGCGCCGACATCGCCGCAAAGCCGTCAGCCGAAGGAAGCTCCTCGACGGCGACACCGAGCGGGGCGTTCATGCCGGGGTCGGCGCACAGAATTGTGCGATCGGTCGAGTCCAGCGCCTCGCAGGGCATGGACGGGGCAGCCCCATCCATAGCCATCGGCCTCGCGGCCGCCGCGGCGAAGCACGGCAGCGCGAGTGAAGCGACCGTGAGCACAAGAAGCGCAACGCCGGACGCCAATCGGTGGCTGAAGCCCAATCCCTGCCGCATGGGTGTCAAGCTACGCTATCTGCCGGTGTGCAACGATGGTGAGGTCCACCATTCAATCCTCGTACCGCCTGACGATCCTCCAGACCTCGATCCCCGACCACACTCCCACCACTCAATGCGTAAGATCAAGCATCTCTAACTCCCTCGTAGCCCCACGTGAACGCGAACCGGCGCGGGGGCTCGATCGCGACCACCTCCCCCAGCACGACGCGGGCGGGGAACACGCCCAACGGCGGAAACTCGACCCGCACCTCGCCGCCCGTTTCGGGGACGGTCGTGGCGTTCCCTATGGCCGCGCCCATCCACACGTTGAACGACGCCGGATCGGTGAAGAACCCGAACACCGTCTCCGGCTCGTAGAGGAGCGTCGTCATCCCCCCGGCTTCGTCCTCAGCCTGGATGGTCAGCCGGCCGGCTTCGAGGGTCAGCCCTTTCGCTCTCTCGAGGGCGCCAAGGTAACGGGCCTCGCTCTCCATCTGGGGCGGCGGACACGCCATCTTGGTCGACACGAGCGGGCCGGTCTCGATGGTGCCGGCGGCGAGATCGATCTCGACCGGACCCGTGTACCGGTTGCAGGCCGAGCGGCCGGCGATCCCGCCCTCACGGAACTCGGCCGTGATCTCGATGCCCTCGGGGACCGGGTCACCGGCGTCGAACTCGACCAGGCGCCAGGTAGTGCCCAGAAGCTCCGCGGGCACCGAATCGGCGGCGGCGGGCTCGGCGCCGGCGGTTTCGGCGGCGGCGGGCTCGACCGCGCCAGAAGGCGCAGGCTGGTCGGCGGCCACGGTGTCCGTCGCCCCGCCCTCCTCCACGGCGTCCTCACGCGGAGCGCAGGCGGTCAGCGCTCCCGCCAGGGCGATCCCGAGCGGGATGGAGATAAGGCGACTCTTTGGATGCATGGGGGGCTTCCTCCGGGTCAGGGGTCGGTATCCGCCACGACCACC
Organism: Gemmatimonadota bacterium; assembly: GCA_050732935.1. Taxonomy (GTDB): domain Bacteria; phylum Gemmatimonadota; class Gemmatimonadetes; order JACCXV01; family JAHWKZ01; genus DASRVA01. The sequence goes on along the minus strand of JBOHRW010000122.1, from coordinate 4,070 downwards.
GGGGCAGCACTTCAGCGTTTGGGAAAGCTGGCTGGGGAGGCAGGAGTCGAACCTGCAACCACCGCGTTAACAGCGCGGCGCTCTGCCAGTTGAGCTACTCCCCAGCGCGGATCGGATCGTGGCGGCTTGAGCGCCGGCGGCCGGACGGCCGTCTGTCCATGGCATAAACTATACTCGTCACCGGTCCGCCACGACCGAGCCCCACTCCCCGATCCGGAGACGTCAGTATGACCCGCGCTCGCGCGCTCCCGACCCTCGCCACGGCCCTCGCCCTCGGGCTGTCCACCCCCGTGACTCTGTCCGCCCAGGACTCGCCGTCCTCGGGACCGGCCATCGCCGTGTCCTCGGGGGATACCCTGAGCCTCGATCCGCGCACCTTTGGAAGCGAGACCGGGACCTGGGAGGGCCTCCAGCTCTTTCCGACCCCGTTCTCGCTGGGCCAGTTCCTGGACGGGGGGCGCTTCGTGGGTGGGTTGCCGGCCGAAGGCGTGATCACGTCGGTCCGAGAAGGGGAGGTCGTGGCCCAGGTGATGGTCACCGTGACCCCCCCGCCGGCGGCCTCGGTCGAGGTCGGGACGCTGCCCGAGTGGCTTGTGGCGGGGAGCGTCGTGCCGCTCTCGGCGACCGCCCGGGACCGGAGCGGGCGAGCGCTGGACGCCGAGGTCGAGGACTTCGCGTGGTCGACGAGCGATCCCTCGGTAGCGACGGTCGATCCCCTGGGCAACCTGGTGGCACGCGGCCCCGGACGGGTCACGGTGACCGCCAGCCACCGCTCGGCGGCGACCGCGCTGGGCACCGAGCGCACCGCCACGACCGGCGCCTCGGGGACGCGGACGGTCGAGGTCGTGGCCGCGCCCGGAGGCGAGCTCGCCATCGAAGGGCCCGAGGATCTCCGGACCGGCGACGTGGGGCACTTGGGCGTCGGGATCGAGGGCGCGCATCCGCGCTGGTTCGTGACACCGGAAGGCGCGCGGATCGGGCCCGATGGCGCATTCGTCGCCTCCCGACCCGGCACCTATCTCGTGGAGGCGATCCTTGGCGACCGCACTGCCCGGCACGCCATCACGGTGGCGCCGCGGGCGGTCCGGCGTCAGCTCCGGGTCGTCGGCCGAGGTCCGGTGACCGAGCGCCTGACCGGCGACCTCAGGGTCTTTACCGGCCTGAACGGCCGGGACTACGCCTATCTCGGGACGGCCGAATCCAACGCGATCCTGATCTACGACGTCACCGACCCGACGAGCCCCGTGCTCACCGACAGCGTGACGACTGACGCCCGGTTCGTCCTCGACGTCAAGGTCAATGGGGATGCCTCGCTGGCGGTCTTCAGCCGCGAGGGCGCTGCCACCCGGGCCAACGGGATCGTGATCCTGGACTTGGCCGATCCGGCCCATCCCGAGGTCCTGTCGGAGTTCACCGAAACCGTTCCAGGCGGCGTTCACAACACCTTCTTCGACGGCGACCATGTCTACGCCACCCACGACGGCGACGGGTCGCTCCACATCATCGACGTGAGCGACCCCCGGAACCCGCGCGAGGCCGGCGAATGGCACACCGACACACCGGGCCGCTACCTGCACGACATGTTCGTCGAGGACGGGATCGCCTACCTGGCCTACTGGCAGGACGGGCTCGTGATCCTGGACGTGGGGGGCGGCGGCGAGGGCGGAAGCCCCTCCAACCCGGTCAAGATCGGACAACTGGTCTACGATGCGGCCGAGATCTACGGCCCCGGCGGCGGTGGGCCGAGGGGCACGCACTCGGTATACGTCGAGGACGGCATCGCCTACGTGGGCGACGAGGTCTACCCGCCCGTCTTCGACCTCACCCAGCCGATCTTTCCACGCGGGTACATCCACGTGGTCGACGTCTCCGATCCGACCCACCCGCGCGAAATCGCGCGCTACGAGGTCCCCGAAGCGGGCGCCCACAACCACTGGGTCGAGGACGGCCGGCTCTACAGCGCCTACTACCAGGCGGGAGTGCGGGTGGTCGACGTGAGCGGGGAGACGCGCGGGAACCTTTACGACCAGGGCCGCGAGGTGGCCGCGTTCGTGACCGACGCCGCCGACCAGGCCTATCTCCCGCACCGGGCGTTTGCCTTCGGGGCCCAGCTCTTCAAGGACCGGATCTACGTATCCGACATGTCGAGCGGGCTGTGGGTGCTGGAGCTGACCGGCGAGCCCCGGGCGCAGTACCCGGCGGAGTAGACCGCCTCAGGGCGTCTCTCCCTCGGGATAGAGCCGCTCCAGGAGCGCGCTCCATTCCTGGCGCACAGGCTCGACGTCCGCGGGCTCGGCTCCCCACGCGCTCAGTCACAGCGTCACGTCACGGACGTCGGCCTGGCCCATACACGGCTCGGTCCCGACCCGGACCAGGGCATTCCGCTCGTCTACGTGGCCCGCGTACTGGACCGGCGCGGCCTCGATGAACGGGCGGCTGTCGAGCGGCCGCTCCGGCAGCCCGCCCGGGCCGAACAGGCGATCCCACGCCTCGCGGTCGCCGAGCGGGACGCGGCGCCGCAGATAGACCACCTGGCGATCCTGGCCCGCGTGCCGCTCGAGGTACCGCTTCAGCGACATCAGCTCGTACGCCCACCCCTGGCGCGTCCCTCTTTATGTCAAAACTCGGACCCCTTCTTCGTCCCTCCTGCGCCCAGAACCAGCATGCCTCCGAGGCAGGCGACGATCGAGGCCACGAGGATCGCCAGCTTGGCGATGGAGAGAAGCTCTCCCTCGCCGAAAGCGAGTCCGGCGATGAAGAGCGACATCGTGAAGCCGATCCCGGCCAGCCAGGCAACGCCGTTTAGCTGCAGCCAACCTGCGTCCCCCGGCAGCGCGGCCAGACCGAGTCGCACCGACGCCCAGGCAAAGAGCGTGATGCCGACCGACTTTCCGAGCACGAGCCCCGCGATCACCCCCAGCGCCACCGGGTGACCCAGGGTCGCCGTCGGCGAGCCCTCGATCGAGACCCCGGCGTTGGCCAGCGCGAAGACAGGGAGCACGCCGAAGGCCACCCACGGGTGGAGCGCATCCTCGAGCCTCTGGAGCGGGGTCTGCACGTGCTCGACCGCCTCCTCCATCGCCCCCAGCGCGTTCTGCTGGGCCCCGCTCACCAGCCGCGCCGAGCGAAACTCCGAGGCCTCCTTGAAATTGTCGAGGATCGCCGCGCTTCGGCGAAGGAACTCGCTGCTGTCGATCTGCCGTCGGGCCGGGATCGTCAGGGCCACGAGCACGCCGGCGATGGTCGCGTGGACTCCGGACTGGAGAAAGGCGAACCAGACGATGAGTCCCACCAGGGCGTACGGGATGGGTCGCCGGATCCGTCGACGGTTGAAGAGCGCGCAGATGGCGAGCCCAACCGCTCCGGTACCCAGCCAGGCCCACGTCACGCCGTGCGCGTAGAAGACGGCGATCACCAGGATCGCGCCGAGATCATCGACGATGGCGAGCGCCGTGAGAAAGACCTTGAGCGAGGCCGGCACCCGGCTTCCCAGCACCGAGACGGCCGCCACCGCGAACGCGATGTCGGTCGCCATCGGGACCCCCCATCCCGCGGCCCCCGGGCCACCGGCGTTGATCGTGGCGTAGATCGCGGCCGGCACCAGCATGCCGCCGAGCGCGCCGGCGATCGGCAGCATCGCCTTGCGCGGCTCGGCCAGCTCCCCGGCCACGACCTCGCGCTTGATCTCGAGCCCCACGACGAAGAAGAACAGCGCCATGAGGCCGTCGTTGATCCAGTGGAGCAGAGACTCCTCGAGGCGGAACCCGGCGATCTCGATCAAAAGGTGGGTCGACCACAGCTCGTCGTACGCGGCCCGAAAGGGGGAGTTGGCCCACGCGAGGGCGATGACCACGCACGCGAGAAGGACGGCGCCCCCGGCCGCCTCGAGACGAAGGAACTCCCGGAAGGCGCCGCGCAGGCGGACCGCCGGAGCGGCTACGGCGTCTCCTCCTCGATCTCCGCCTCCCATCCGATCTCGACCGCTCCACGAAGCGAGGCGGCCGTCGGGCATTTCGACTGATGGCGCTCGAGCGCCCGGTCGACCTTCTCGCGTGCCCCGGCCGGAATCC
>JBOHRW010000121.1:0-2374 GCA_050732935.1 Gemmatimonadota bacterium | reverse complement strand
GCTATCTCAACTACCCCCACGAGCGGGCCGAGCTGATGCGCTGGATCCGCGAGCAGCGGATCGAGGGCGTGGTCTTCGTGTCCGGCGACCGGCACCTCTCCGAGCTCATGCGGGACGACGAGCGGGTCGGGTATCCGCTTTACGAGCTCACCGCCTCACCGGTGGGCAACCGGGTCTTCACGACCGGCCTCGAGCAGCCCAACCCGATCCGGATCGGCGGCTACGCCGGCGGGTTCAACTACGGTCTGCTGGACATCGACACGACGGGCGACCCGGCGACGTTGACGTTCCGCCTGAAGGATTCGGAGGGTACCGAGGTCCTGCGTCACCAGGTCGCTCTGGACGAGCTTCGCTTCCGCCCCTAGCCCGGTACCGCCGACCGGTCAGAAGTTCAGCCGGTAAGCCAGGCTCAGGTCCCGCCCTGGGAGCGGCGCCAGCTCCTTCAGGAACGACACGTGGTTCCGAGCCTCCTCGTCGGTCAGGTTCGTGCCCCGGAAGATCAGGTCGTGGACGAGCCCACCCGCGAAGAAGCGGTACCCCAGCGTCGCGTCCGTCATCGTGTAGCTGTCGGTCGGCTCCTCGAACTCGGCCACCCGTTCCTGCTCGAGGACAAGATGGACCCCGAAGCTTCCCCATAGGGTCGAACCCTGGTAGTGGATCCCGGCTCCGATGCGGGCCGGCGGGATCCGGGGCAAGGGCTGGTCGGTGTCCACGAACTTCGCGCGGACCACGTCGCCCTTCAGCTCCAAAGCGAGGTGATGTGGCTCGCGATGCAGGAGTTCCATGTCCAGGTGCGCCTCCGCGCCGGTGAACAGGGCGTCCGCCTGCCTGTAGCGGATCACTTCGAGTCCGTCCTCGATCTCGCCTGTGAAAGCCTCGAAGATGAAATCGCGGAACCGGTTGGCGAAGACGCTCACCTCTCCGGTCAGCCGGCCGGCCGAGTGTCGCATGCCCAGGTCGAGCCCCAGGCTCGACTCGAGGCCCAGGTCCGGATCGCCGATCTCGAACGCGTTCGTGGCGACGTGCGGGCCGTTGGAGTAGAGATCCTCCGTGGTCGGTATCCTGGCCGAACGGGCCACCGAGAGCGAGATCGCCGTCTCCTCCAGCGGCGTCCATACGAAGCCTCCCGTGGTCGAAAAGGCGTCGAACGACCGATCGGGGGCGTCCCCCTCGAGGGCCGCGACGTCGCCGTTCTCGTACCGCGCCCCGAGCTGGAGCCGGAGATCACCGAGGGCGAGCTCCTCGAAGGCGAAGAGCGCCCAGGCAGCGGTCTCGGTGGGTGGTATGAAGGCCTCCGCGCCGACCGCCGCGAAATCGCGGCCGGAGATCTGGACGCCGAAGGCCCCGCCCAGCCGTCCGATCTCGCGATGGAGGGCCTCCAGGCGGAGCTCCCAGGCTTCGTTGGTGAAGCGCGTGCCGACCTCACCGCCCTCTATTTCGACGTGCTCATAGTCGGTCGTCCCGAGGCGCAACCGGGCGCCCCTCAGCGGCCCGATGGGCCGATCCAACTCGCCCTCGACGTCGAACCGGCGCTGGTCCATGTCGATGCGAACGGCTTCCCCCGCCTCGGCTTCCTGGGCGGCGGCGGAGCCCTCCGAGGCAAACGCCTCCTCCTCGTGGCCATGGCCGGGAATGCCGTACTCGCTGTCGTACCCACTGACCGCGAATCCCAGGAACCCGCTCTCCCCGACCAGCGACAGCCCGCCCGTCAGGTTGCTCGACTCGAGCGCGCTGTTGGGGAGGACGCCGACGGCTTCCTCCTCCTCGCCCTCGTCGGGCTCGGCTTCGGCGAAGCCGGGGATCTGGTAGTCGTCGGTGTTGCGGGCGACCCCGCCCAGGTGCCAGGCGATGGGGCCCAGGCCCCCGGAGGCTGATAGACCTCCGCTGCGCTCGTCGGCCACCGTTCCACCGCGCAGCTCCAGGGACCCGGTGACGGGGACATCGAGCGCCAGCCTCGGGATCCGGCCATCGATGATGTTCACGACCCCCCCGATCGCGCTCGATCCGTAGAGGAGCGTCGCCGGGCCGCGCACGATTTCGATGCGCTCGGTCGACAAGGGATCGTGGCTGATGGCGTGGTCCGGGCTGGTCGTCGAGGCGTCGCCGGTGCCGACCCCGCCTTCCAGGATGCGGATTCGGTCGCCACCGAGCCCGCGGATCACCGGGCGGCTGGACCCGGGCCCGAAGTAGGTGGAGCTCACGCCGGGCTCGTCGCTCAGCGTCTCGCCCAGCGTCGCCTCGCGCTGCGCGGCGAGCTCGCGTCCCTCGACCACGGCGACCGGCTGGGCGACCTCCTCGAGACCGCGCGAGCCCGGAGCCGCGCTCACGGTGATCGGCTCGGCATGGAACAGGAGGTCCAGGACGAGGTCATTCT